>NZ_LAVM01000022.1:0-72178 GCF_001083815.1 Nocardiopsis sp. SBT366
CCGCCGCCCCGTCCCGGACCTGCCCGACCTCCCCACAGCCACCCGCGAGGGCGCCGCCGGGCTGCTGGACCTGGTCGCCCTGGACGCCGTGCGCACCCGCGCCGGATACACGGCGCACACGGCGGAACCCGTCACCCCCGACGCCCCCGACACCCGTCCGGATGTCGGGCCCGCGGCGAACCACCGGCTGGATGTCATCCTCGCCACCCGCCCCGAACTCCTCCCCGAGTGGCTGGGCGCCGCCGCACGGGGCGGACGCAGGATCAGCCACGTCCACGTTCCCGACCTGCTGGACCGCGCCTCCCGTGACAGCTCGCTGCGCCCCCTGGTCGCCCCCGTCGTCGGGGAACGCGGCACCTGGCTGGCCTCGCACAACACCGCGTGGTCGTTCATCGCACGCGAACCCCTGGCCACCGACGTGCACACCGACGCCGCCTGGCACGAGGGCACCCCGGCGCAACGCCGTCGGTCCCTGTTCGCCCTGCGCGCCACCGACCCGGCGGCCGCCCGCGACCTCCTCGCCGGGGTCCTGCCACAGGAGAGCAGGAGCGAGGAGCGACGCGGCCTCCTGGAGGCCCTCGCGGTCGGCCTCGGCCCCGACGACGAGGCGGTGCTGGACCAGGCCCTGGACGACCGCGCCGCCAGCGTGCGCGGACTCGCCCTGGCCCTGCTCACCCGGCTGCCGGACAGCGCCCACGCGCACCGCCTCCGCGCCCACCTGAGGGCCCATCTCGGGCGCTACCAGGGGCCCCCGCGCGCCGTCGACGTGGTCGACATGGACGTCCCGACCGCCGACCAGCTCCGCGACCTCGCCCTGGTGCCGCCGAAGAAGCGGCCGGAGGCGCGCCGGGCCCGCTGGGAACTCGGCCGCGTCCTGATCACCCACGCGCCGCTGGACACCTGGACCGCTTTCCTGGGAACCGACCCCGCCGGGGTCCTCGACCTGGCCGAGGACGAGCAGGACCTGCGCGAGGCCCTGGCCGACGCGGCCTGCCTCCAGGCCGTCCCGGACTGGGCCCGCGCCGTCCTCGACCACCCCGGGGCCGGGCTGGCCCCGCTGCTCCGCGCCGCGGGTCGCCACCGCGAGTGGCCGCGCACACAGGAGCTCCTGGCCGCGCTTCCGGTCCAGGAGCGGTGCGACCGGGTCGTGGCCGCACTCGGCTCCGTGGAGGGCGCACCGACCACCGGGCGGACCGACCTCCACGTTCTCGGGGAGGTCCTGCACACGGTCGACGCCCCGTGGACACGCGCGCTCTCCGACGAGGTCACGCGCCGACTCACCGGGCCGATCGGGACGCGCGACTCACGCGGCTACCGCTTCCTCTGCGAGGCCGCCGCCGAGCACATGCCTCCCGAACACCTCGACCTCCTGCCCAAGGAACCACCCCACGAGGAGGAGGGCCCCGCCTACCTCCGCCTCCGCGACACCCTCCGATTCCGGCTCGAAATGCACAGGGAGCTCTAGTTGACCACCTCCGCCACCGGCTCTGGCATCAGCACCGACGCCGCCAGCGCGCTGCGCCCGCACGCCGAGCAGACCTACGCCGCCGAGCTCAAGGCCCTGGCCGGGGCCGACGACCGCCAGCGCCCCCCGGGCTGGAGTCTCTCCCCGTGGGCGGTCACCCAGTACCTGCTGGGCACCACCCTCGACGACGGCACCGAGATCACGCCCAAGTACATCGGCTCGCGCCGGGTGGTCGAGGTGGCCGTGGCCACCCTGGCCACCGACCGCGCCCTGCTGCTCATCGGTGTCCCCGGCACGGCCAAGACCTGGCTGTCCGAACACCTCGCGGCGGCGGTCTCCGGTGACTCCACCCTGCTGGTCCAGGGCACCGCCGGGACCTCCGAGGAGGCGGTCCGGTACGGCTGGAACTACGCCCGCCTGCTCGCCGAGGGGCCCTCGGAGGCGGCACTCGTCCCCAGCCCGATCATGACCGCCATGTCGCGCGGTGCGATCGGCCGCATCGAGGAACTCACCCGTATGCCCTCCGAGGTGCAGGACGGCCTCATCACGGTGCTGTCGGAGAAGGCGCTTCCCGTGGCCGAGCTCGGCGTCGAGGTGCAGGCCCAGCGCGGGTTCAACGTCATCGCCACCGCCAACGACCGTGACCGGGGGGTCAACGACCTCTCCAGCGCGCTGCGCCGCCGCTTCAACACCGTGGTCCTGCCCGTCCCGGACAGCGCGGAGGACGAGGTCCGCATCGTCACCCAGCGGGTGGAGCAGCTGGGCCGCTCGCTGGAGCTGCCCGAGGTGCCCACCAGCCTCACGGAGATCCAGCGCGTGGTCACCGTCTTCCGCGAGCTGCGCTCCGGAGTCACCGAGGACAACACCACCAAGGTGAAGTCACCCAGCGGAACCCTGAGCACCGCCGAGGCGATCTCCGTGATCACCAACGGCATCGCGCTCGCCGCCCACTTCGGTGACGGGCTGCTGCGTCCCGCCGACGTCGCCGCCGGAATCCAGGGCGCCGTGGTCCAGGACCGCGTCTCGGACGGGGTGGTCTGGCGGGAGTACCTGGAGACCGTCGCCCGCGAGCGCGACGGCTGGGACGACTTCTACCGGGCCTGCCGCGAGGTGGGCGCCTGATGGGACGACCCCGACAGGGCACCGACAAGGTCAGTGTCCTCGGTGTCCGCCACCACGGTCCGGGTTCGGCCCGGGCCGTGGCGGCCGCCCTGGACGAGATCAAGCCCGACATCGTACTGATCGAGGGGCCGCCCGAGGCCGACGCGATCACCTCCCTGGTGGGCGGTCTGGAACCGCCGGTGGCCCTGCTGGTCCACCTGGCCGACACCCCCAAGGCGGGGACGGCGCGCTCCAAGGAGGGCTGGGGGTTCTGGCCGTTCGCGTCCTTCTCCCCGGAGTGGGCGGCCCTGGTGCACGCCCACGGACGCGGAGTACCGGTGCGCTTCTGCGACCTGCCCGCCGCCCACACGATCGCGGAGCGGATCGAACGGGCGGAGGCTGCGGAGGAGGAGGCTGCTCAGAAGGAGGTCGCTGCGGAGGAGTCCGCGGAGAAGGGGGCCGCCGAGAAGGAGGACGCCCGGCAGGAGGAGGACGCCCGGCCCGCGCCCCAGAGCGAACCCCGCAGGGTTCGTACCGACCCCCTCGGGGTGCTCGCCGAGGCCGCCGGGTACGACGACGCCGAACGCTGGTGGGACGACGTCGTGGAACAGCGCGGCGACGGCGAACCCTCGCCCTTCCCGGCGATCGCCGACGCCATGGCGGCCGTCCGTGCCGAGAGCGGTCCGGAGACCGGGCGCGACGCGCGCCGCGAGGCCCACATGCGCCAGACCCTGCGCGCCGTGCTCAAGGAGGGGTACGAACGGGTGGCCGTGGTGTGCGGTGCCTGGCACGCGCCCGCCCTGCGCGACCTGTACGACTACCCGATCAAGGACGACGCCGCCCTCCTGAAGGGGCTGCCCAGGGTGCGGACCACCGCCACCTGGGTGCCGTGGACGCACGGGCGGCTCGCCACCGCCAGCGGCTACGGCGCCGGGGTGACCTCGCCCGGCTGGTACCACCACCTGTTCACCGCCCCCGATCTGCCGATCCACCGGTGGCTCACCGACGCCGCCCGTCTGCTGCGCGAGGAGGGCCAGCCGGTCTCCTCCTCGCACGTGATCGAGGGTGTTCGGCTCGCGGAGAGCCTGGCCGTGCTGCGCGGACGGCCGCTGGCCGGGATCGACGAGGTCTCCGAGGCGGTCACCGCCGTCCTCTGCGAGGGCGAACAGAGCCGGGCCGCCCTGGTGCACGGCCGGATGGTGATCGGCGAACGCCTCGGCTCGGTGCCCCCGGACACCCCCATGGTGCCGTTGCAGCGCGACCTCATGGCCGCGCAGAAACGGCTCCGCCTCAAGCCCGAGGCCTTCGACCGCGACCTCGACCTCGACCTGCGCAAGGAGAGCCAGCGCGAACGCAGCGTCCTGCTGCACCGGCTGCGCGTGCTCGGCGTCGAATGGGGGGTGCCGCGCGCCGCAGAGCACCACTCGAAGGGGACCTTCCGCGAGTCCTGGCGGCTGCGCTGGGACCCCGACATGGACGTGGCGCTGATCGAGGCCGCGCCCTGGGGGACCACCGTGGTCTCGGCGGCCACCGCCCGCGTGGTGGAGGTCGCCGCCGACGCCGAACTGCCCACCCTGACCGCGCTGACCGAACAGTGTCTGTTCGCCGAACTCGGCGACGCGCTGCCCGACGTGCTCTCCCTGCTCACCGACCGCGCGGCCACCGACAGCGACATCACCCACCTGATGTCGGCGCTCCCCCCGTTGGCCCGATCGGCCCGGTACGGGAACGTGCGGGGGACCGACGGCGCGCACCTGCGCGCGGTCGCCCGACAGCTCCTGGCCCGCGTGTGCGTGGGCCTGGCCCCGGCGGTGCGCGGGCTGGACGACGACGCGGCGGCCCGGTTCGTCCGGGCGATCGACCAGACGCACGGTGCCGCCACCCTCCTGGACGGGGACGCGCACGGCTGGACGGAGGCGCTGGAGTCCCTCGCCCGCCGCGACCAGGTCCCGGGGCGGATCGCCGGGAGGGTCAACCGCATCCTCGCGGACGCGGGCCGGATCACCACCGAGGAACTGCACCGCAGGCTCGGCCTCACGATGTCGCCCGGCACCGAACCCACCCGCGCGGCCGCCTGGCTGGAGGGCTTCCTCCAGGGGAGCGGGCTGATCCTGGTGCACGACGAGCGGCTGCTCGGCCTCATCGACTCGTGGCTGCTCAGCCTGTCCGAGGAACGCTTCGTGGCGATCCTGCCGCTGCTGCGCCGCACCTTCGGGGCCTTCGGCGCGGCCGAACGCCAGGAGATCGGCACCGCCATCACCAGGGCGGACGGCGGCCGGACCACCACCGCGCGGGTGCGCCGCCCCGTCGACACCCGCCGCGCCGCACCGGCCGTGGCCGCCGTGACCGCACTACTCGAAGGGAGCCGCGCGTGAGCACGGAAACCACCGAACGCGCCCGCCGCTGGCGCCTGGTCCTGGGGGAGAGGTCCCAGTGCGCGACCCTGACCGGGCGCGACCAGACCATGGACTCCGCTCTGGCGGCCCTGTACAACAAGGGCGACGGCTCCGCCGCCTCGGGCGACGACCGCTCCGGTGACCTGGGCTCCTCCGCACCCCGGGTCGCACGCTGGCTGGGCGACATCCGGGAGTACTTCCCGTCCACCGTTGTGCAGGTGATGCAGACCGACGCCATGGACCGCATGGGGCTGCACCAGCTCCTGCTGGAGCCGGAGATGATGGAGGCCGTCGAGCCCGACGTGCACCTGGTCGGGACCCTGCTCTCCCTCAACCGGGTGATGCCCGCCGAGGCGCGGGAGAGCGCCCGCACGATCGTGCGCGGGGTCGTCGACGACCTGGAGAGAAGGGTCGCGCAGAAGACCCGGTCCGTCATCCGCGGTGCCATCGACCGCTCCGCACGCACCCACCGCCCCCGCCGGGTCTCGGACATCGACTGGAACGCCACCATTCGCCGCAACCTGGCGCACTACCTGCCCGAACACAACACGGTGATCCCGCAGACCCTCGTGGGTTACGGGCGCCGCAGCCAGGGCGTGCAGAAGGACGTGGTCCTGGCCATCGACCAGAGCGGTTCGATGGCCTCCTCGGTGGTCTACGCCAGCGTCTTCGGCGCGGTGCTCGCCTCCATGAGCACGCTGAAGACGTCCCTGGTCGTCTTCGACACCGCGGTCGTCGACCTCACCGACCAGCTCACCGACCCGGTCGAGGTGCTCTTCGGGACCCAGCTCGGAGGTGGCACCAACATCAACAAGGCCATCGCCTACAGCCAGACGCTCATCGACCGCCCGCAGGACTCCATCTTCGTCCTGATCAGCGACCTCTACGAGGGCGGCGTCCGCGCCGAGATGCTGAAGCGGGTGGCCGCCATGAAGTCCGCGGGCGTCCAGGTGGTGGTCCTGCTGGCCCTCTCCGACGAGGGCGCGCCGTTCTACGACCGCCAGAACGCCTCGGCCCTCGCCGACCTCGGCGTCCCGGCGTTCGCCTGCACCCCGGACGCCTTCCCGGAGCTCATGGCCGCGGCGATCCAGGGCCAGCCCCTGGACGCCTGGGTCGACAAGCACCTGGACGAGTGAGCCGGCCCCGGGCGGGGCCGAACCCCCTGCGGCCCCGCCCGGCACTCAGTCCAGGCAGAACTCGTTGCCCTCGATGTCCCGCATCACGATGCACGACTCGTTGACCCCGTCGGCGCGCATGACGCGGACGCACTCGGCGCCGAGCGCCTCCAGCCGTTCGCGTTCGGCCTGGAGCGTGGAGAGGCGTTCGTCCCCGACGAGACCGGTACCGGCACGCACGTCGAGGTGCACCCGGTTCTTGACGGTCTTCCCCTCGGGGACGCGCTGGAAGTACAGGCGGGGACCCTTGCCCGAGGGATCGACGCAGGCGAACGCGGAATCCTGCTGCTCGGGCGGGAGCGAGCGGTTGAACTCGTCCCAGTCGGCGAATCCTTCCGGGACCGGTGGCACGACGTACCCCAGCACCTCGCACCAGAACCGGGCCACGCGCTCGGGACTGGCGCAGTCGAAGGTGACTTGGAACTCTCTGATCGTGGTCATCGGCCCACCCTAGACCGCGGATCTCCGACAGCCCAGGGAATATCGCTGGCTCCGGGAGGGCGGATGGGGTTAACCTGCGCCCATGCCGCTCGCGAAAGAGTTGGCCGCCCTCTAGCGGCGGCCTGATCCCTCACAGTTCCGACCGCCGCATCAGCTTCCCTGCCGGTGCGGTCCTTCGGGCTGCCCGGTGTCCTTCTCTCCACACCGGACGTACCCGTGAACACATCTCTGTCCACAGGCAGGGGCGGCGGCACCATCGTGCTCGTCACCGTCCTGCTCTCCACCCTCCTCCTGCCGCTGGCGCTGACCGGGGCCTCCGTCGCGCTGCCCGACATCCAGCGCGACCTGGGCGTGGGGCTCACCTCCGCGCAGTGGGTGGTCAACTCCTACAACGCCTGCTTCGCCGCCTTCCTGGTCAGTGCCGGGTCGATCGCCGACGCGGTCGGGCGTCGCCGGGTCTACGCCTTCGGCGTGGTCCTCTTCTTCGTGAGCGGACTGCTCAGCCTCCTCGTCCAGGACATCGGGGCGCTGGTCGCCCTGCGTGCCCTGGGTGGGGTGGGGGCGGCGGCCGCCGTGGCCGGAGGGGGCTCCATGCTCGCCCTGGCCTTCGAGGGACCGGCGCGCGCGAGGGCCTTCGGGCTGCTCGGTACCGTGCTGGGCGCCGGAACCGCCTTCGGGCCCGCCGTGGCCGGACTGCTGGTCGAGAACCTGGGCTGGCGGTTCGCCTTCGCAGGACCCGCGCTGGTGGCGGGGGCGGTTCTGCTTCTGGTGACACGCGTTCCCGCGATGCGGGGTGACGGACGGCCCGTGGACTGGCTCGGCGGAGCCCTGTTCACCGCCGCCCTACTGAGCCTGATCGGTGGTCTGGTCGAGGGCCCGAGCCGGGGCGCGCCGGTGCTGGTCGGTTTCCTGGCCCTGTCGGCGGCCCTGTTCGTCCTGTTCACCCTGGTGGAGCGCCGCCGCGAGGTGCCGCTGGTGGATCTCGGCCTGCTCTCCAACCGCCGGTTCGTGGCCTACGCGCTGGCGGCCGCGACCTTCATGTCGGTGCTGGTCCCGCTCCTGGTCTACCTGCCGTCCTACCTGATCAACGTGGTCGGCCTCGGCGCGGGCACGGCGGGACTCTGGTTGCTGCTCGTGACCGTCCCGACCCTGGTGCTGCCTGCGGTGGGCGCCGAACTGGCCAACCGGTTCCCGCCCACGGCGGTGGTGGTCGGCGCGCTCCTCCTGCTGGGAACGGGTGTCCTCGGCTTCACCACGCTGGGCCCGGACTCCACCCCGTGGACGGTCATGCTGCCGTTCCTGTTGGTCGGATCGGGTGTCGGCCTGACGGGAGGGATGATCGACGGCCTGGGGTTGGGTGCGGTCCCGCCCGAGCGGGTGGGCACCGCGGCCGGGGTGTTCAACGCGACCCGGCTCAGCCTGGAGACCGTCTCCATCGCCGTGGTCGGCGCGGCCCTGGCGGTCCTCACCGGCGGTCACCTCGCCGGTCCCGCCTTCACCGGGGCCCTGCACGGCGTCGCCCTGTCCCTGGGCGGGTTCGTGCTGGTCGTGGTCGTCGCGGTCCTGGCCCTGACCAGGGCTCCGCGCCCGCGGATCACCGCGGGGGCCTAGGAGCGGTTCGTGATCCGGGGTTCGGCGCCGTGGCGCGCCGGATCCCGGACCCGGTCGGTCACCGTGGTTCGGGGAAACAAGATCCGCCGATTTCGTGCTTCTCCTGCGGAACTGGGTACCACCTGGGCATCGTTGTGGGCATGATCGGAGGACGCATGACCGACTGGCCGACGGGCAGCTTCGTGTCCAGGCTCGGTCCCCGGACCGTGGACCGCCTCCTCGCTCTCGCGCCGCCCCGGCACATCCCCACCAACCGGGTCCTGATCTCCCAGGGCGACGCGGAGGAACAGGTCATGCTCCTGTGTCCGCCTGAGAACGGCACCGCGGCCGACCCGGCGTGCGTCAAGATCACGTCGGTGCTGCGCAACGGCACCGAGGCGATGTTCGGCATCCGCAGGTGGGGCGACCTGGTCGGTGAGCTGGGCATGTTCCGGGACACCCGGCCCAGCGCCACGGTCACCTCGTGCGCCCCGCACACGATCCGGGTCTACCCTCACCAGGTCTTCGAGGGCTTCCTGGAACAGCACCCCGACGCCTGGCGCGCGATGCTCGCCGTGATGGGGGAGCGGCAGGAGTGCGCGGACCGTCAGCGGGCGGAGTTCGCGGGCTACGAGGTGGAGGCCCGGGTGGCCCGCATCCTGGTCGACATGGCACAGCGACACGGGGTGCCCACGGAGGAGGGAGTCCATCTCGGGGTGCGGCTCTCCCACACTGACCTGGGAAAACTCGTCGGGGCCCGCACGGACGCGGTGGGTAACGCGATCCGGCGCTTCCGGTCCGAGGGCATCCTGATCACCAGCTACCGGCGCGTGGTGATCGTGGACATGGAGCGCCTGAACGGAGTCTTCGAAGCCGCTTTGTAATCCTTTTTGTCCTGAATTACCGATTGATCGGTGGTCCGACGGTCACCGTAGGCGACAGACTTCACCTGGGCATCACGCCCAACCTCTCGCTCCGCACTGTTCGCGCCCTCCTCCGGTGCCCTCCCCCTGTGCGGAGAGGAGTGGTCGGGCTGCCGGAGTGGTGAGGACGGCACCATTCCGGCAGCTACCCCCCGTCTCCACACCGCCCCGGTGGCCGTCCCCCTGCCACCGGGGATCTTCGTGCCCTCCCCGACGACCGACCACGTCACCCCTTCGTCCGCTTCTCGACGCTCATGTCGGGTGGCCGCGACATTTGTTGGAAACGGACCCATAACCCGGGCCCAACGGGGAACGACGGCTACGGTGTGTGGTCACGGAGGAACGGGGGCGAGGGTGTTCGAGGGACTGCGAAACGGGATCAGGCGCGCCCGCCAACGACGCGGGTTCGAGCGCGAGACCGCCGTCATCATCGTCAAGTGCACGATCGCGGCCACCGTCGCCTGGGTCGTGGGCACCCTGCTGGGAGCCTCCAGCCAGATCGGATTCGCCCCGTTCACCGCCCTGCTCGTGGTCCGGCCGAGCGTGTACGGCTCCGTGCTCCAGTCCGGCCGCTACGTGGCGGCGGTCTTCGCCGGAGCCCTGCTCGCCGGGCTGACGGGGCTCACGGTCGGAGCCCAGGTGTGGTCCTTCACCGTGCTGCTGCTGATCGCGCTGATCGCCGGACAGGCCAGGTTCTTCGGCGGCCAGGGTACGCAGCTGCCGGTGGTCGCGGCCTTCGCGCTCGCGGGCGGTACCGCGGAGAGCGCCTCCGACCTCGGATACCTCCTGCTGATGGTCTGCGTCGGCGCCGCCTCGGCCCTGGTCACCAACACGGTCATGGCCCCGGTCATCCGGTTCCGGGACGCCGAGAACGCGGTCCGGGACCTCGCGGACGGGCTCCGCTCCCTGACGGGGGAGATGGCGCAGGGTCTGCGCCAAGGGGGCGAGGGACTCGACCTGGACCACTGGATCCGGGCCAGCGACGGACTCGACGGTTCCGTCAGCAACGCCCAGGAAGCGGTCCAGCGCCAGGAGGACCGGACCCGGCTCAACCCCCGCAAGCTCGTCGCCGGCGCCCGCATGGACACCCGTGCCCTCCAGACCTACGGCGAGTGGATCTCCGCGCTGAGTCGGGCCTCCCGGCACGTGCAGTCCATCGTCCGGACCCTGCGCACCACCACTCGACGCGGCGCACGCTTCCCGGAACCCGACGACGCCTTCCTTCGGGAGTTCGCCCCGCTGGTCGAACGCGTCTCGGACGTCTTCCAGACCGTGCACGACTCCGAGGAGCCCGGGCGTGCGACCGTCTCCGGCGACCTCCGGGAGAAGGTCGACGAGGCGCTGCGCAAGGTGGACGAGGAGCGCGACGCGTTGCGGGATCGCTGGGACGACCGGAACTGGCCGGTCTACAGCGCCCTGATCACCGACGTCGAGCGGATCTTCGAGGAGATCCACCAGGGCCAGGAGAACACCGAGCGCCACGACCCCGGGTGAGGCCGGACCCGGGGGCGTACCCCGTGTGCCGAGCGGGCAGGGTTCGGACATGGATCGGACACCGACGCGCGCCGGGACCACACGGCCCCTCCTGCTCACCCGAACGCTCTCCCTGCTCGGGACCGTCCTCCTCGTGGGCTCCTGTTCCACGACCGGCGCCGACGGCTCCGGCTCGGGCGGCCAGCCCGGAGACGGGGCGACCGGGGGCGAGGGCCTCGGGCAGCCCGAGACCCTGGCCACCGACCTCGACGTTCCATGGGGGATCGACTTCCTCCCCGACGGGTCCGCCCTGGTCGCCCAGCGGGACTCCGCCGTCGTCGCCCACGTGACCACGGGCGGCCAGGTCACCGAGGCGGGGACCATCGAGGGCGTCCGCCACGGAGGCGAGGGGGGTCTGCTCGGCCTGGCCGTCGACCCGGACTTCCCCGAGCGGCCCCACGTGTACGTCCACCACACCACCGACACGGACAACAGGGTGAGCCGGGTGGAGTACGAATCCGGCTCACTCGGCGGATCCGAGGTGATCCTGGACGGAATCCCAGCCGCGAACACCCACAACGGCGGCCGGATCGCCTTCGGGCCCGACGGCTACCTGTACGTGGCCACCGGCGACGCCCAGGAGACGGACAGCTCCCAGGACACCGACTCCCTGGCGGGCAAGATCCTGAGGATCACCGACGACGGCGAAGCCGCCCCGGACAACCCCTTCGACAACCACGTGTACAGCTACGGCCACCGCAACGTGCAGGGCCTGGCCTGGGACTCCGAGGAGAACCTCTACGCGACCGAGTTCGGCCAGGACACCCTGGACGAGGTCAACCTGATCGAACCGGGCAACAACTACGGATGGCCGGAGGTGGAGGGGCCCGGCGGCGGTGACGAGTTCACGGACCCGCTCGTCACCTGGGAACCCGCCGAGGCCTCACCGAGCGGCTCGGCGATCGCCGGGGACTCCCTGTACGTGGCGGCGCTGCGCGGCGCCCGGCTCTGGGAGATCCCCCTGAACGGCGACGGCACCGTGGGCGAACCGGAGCCGCACTTCGTCGATGAGTTCGGCCGTCTGCGCACGGTGGTCGCCCACCCCGACGGCCAGACCCTGTGGTTGAGCACCAGCAACCTCGACTCCTGGGGCTCGCCCGCCGATGACGACGACCGGATCATGACCGTGCCGCTGGAGCGGACCGGCGACTAGTCGAGCAGGCCCCGGGCGACGACCTCCTCGGCCAGGACACGGCGGATCTCGTCGTCCTCACCCACGTGGCCGGGGTGCTCGGCGTTCTCCCTCAGGCGATCGCGCACCGCGGCCACCACCTCGTCGCTGATCAGGGCACCGGACAGCGGGGCGGCTTCGGCCGCCTCGCGCCAGCGGCGCATCGCGTCCAACCGGCCGTGCTCGACGGACTCGCGGGTGAGGAGGAACAGACCGTCGACGTTGCGGTCGTGGGAGTCCTCGTCCAGCAGGTCCACGTCGACCACGACGACCGGCTGCGGGGCACCGCCGTCGGCGGCGGGCCTCAGGTGGTAGACCCGCCAGACGCGGCCGTTGGTGAGGAACACCCAGTCCACGCCCTGCTCGACGGCCAGGCGCCGGGCCATCTGGATGTTGCGCAGGTCCAGGTCCTGGCCGATCCGGCGTACCTCCACCGGGGCGAACAGTTCGCCGTCGAGGACGATCGCGTAGTCGATCGAGTCCCCGCTGGTGCGGTACTCCGTGGTCAGGTCCTGGTACTTGCTGAAGTTCAGACCGACACTGAAGAAGTCGGCGACCAACAGGCGGGTGTCGCCGTCGTTGGCATCGCGCTCCGCGAGGTCGGCGAGCGGACCGGCGAACCGGTCGACCGCGGCGGCCACCCGACCCCTGACGGCGGTCTCCCAGCCCAGAGTGGTGGTGAACTGGCCCGTCCTGGCCATGACCTGGGTCTCTTCCGTGTCCATGCCGTCCGTTTCCGTGTCTGGGGCAGCCCCGTCACACGGTCTTCTCCGGTGGCCGGGGAACACGCGGACGAGGGGGAGAATCCGCCTCAGATGCTACATCTCCGGTGCGTGACCGCCGTCCCCGAGGGCCCGCGCCAGCGCAGGTTCGGCGTCACGGGCGGCGGCCAACAGGAGGGCGTCCTCGTGGTGCCGTGCCACGAGGTGCAGGCCAACGGGCAGACCGTCCTCCGTGAGCCCTGCGGGCAGGCTCAGGGCCGGGTGCCCGGTGAGGTTGAACAGCCAGGTGAACCCGACGCTCATCACGTCGCCCGGTCCTGAGTGCGGGTGGGCGCGGTTCGGAGTCGTGGGAGTGGCGAGCAGGTCCACGGAGTGGAGGAGGCCGTCCAGCGCCGACAGGTCCCGCTGCCCGACGGAGGCGGGGCCCGTCCCGCTGCCCCGTTCCCTGCGGGCGAGCCAGGTACTCGTGGGATCGGTGAGCGCGATCTCGGACCGTGTCACCGTCACCCCGCGCGACCGGGCCCAGCGCCACAGCGCCCGTTCCGCGAGCGCCACCACCTCCGGCTCCGGATCGTTGAATCCCAGCGTCGGCGACCACGCGACTCGGATGCGTGGAGGCGCGGCGACGGGACGGCCGCCGAGTACGGCGCTCCGGTACAGCTCGACGTCCCCGACCGTGCGCGCGATCGGCCCGCCGACCGTCAGCCCGGCCCGGTCGCGCGCCGGAAGCAGCCCCGTGGTCGGTTTGTAGCCGATCACCCCGCACCAGGCCGCAGGGATGCGGGTGGACCCGGCACCGTCGCTCGCGGTCGCCAACGGCACGGCGCCGGTGGCCACCGCGACGGCCGAACCCGCGGAGGAACCGCCCGGGACGCGCTCCGTGTTCCAGGGGTTGAGGGTGGGGCCGTCGTCGGTGTTCCCCCAGGTCTTCCACGGGGTCCCGGGGCCGGGCACCGAGGTGGCCCCGATCGGCACCGCACCCGCCGCGACCAGTCGTCGGGCCTGGTGGGAGCCGACCCCCTCCGTGGCCTTGACCGCCAGGGGCACCCCAGCCAGGGGGAGGGGGTGGCCCTGGGCCAGGGCCACGTCCACCCGTGCCGCGCACTCCAGCGCCGCCTCCGGCCAGACCTCGACGAAGGCGCGCAGGTGTGCGATCCCGTCGACGGCCGCCAGAGACTCCCGGACGGTCTCGACCGCGCTCGTCGCACCCTGTGTCACCCTGGCGGCGATCGCGCCCGCCGTGGACGGTGGCTGGTTCTCCATGCGCCCGAGAGTAGGGGGCAGCAGACAAGGGGCGGTGGTCCGCATCGCCCACCTCGGGCGCCTCCGAGACGTCGACGGTGTCACGGACGGCCCAGTCGTGGGTGGCGCCGAGTGCCGCGAGCCTCCCGAGTCATGCCGTGCGGGACGCCCAACCACCAGGGCGCCGTCCGTTGACGCTGTTCAGGGCCACGCGCTCGGACGGGCCGCGGTTGGTTCTCCCGTCCGGTCAGGCTGCACGCGGATGGGACGTCCACCAACTTGCGGTCGTTGGCGGGGTCACGGACGGCCTGGTCGCGGGTGGCGGTGAGTGCCGCGCGAGCCTTCCGGGTCATGCCGTGCGGGGCGTCCACCACCTCGGAGTCGTTGACGCTGTCCAGAGCCTTATTTCCGCTGGTCGGCGGACAGGCGCCTCCTCGCTCTCCCGTCTCCGGGCGCTGGCTGTTGGTCCGGTCGGTTCAGGCTCGTGTGGCTCCCTCCCGGACGACGCGTCGGTGCAGGAAGGCGAGCACGCCCAGCGTGAGAGTGAGTGAGGCCAGGGCGATCCCCGCCGCGTGGAGGGGTTCGGCCCAGCTGGCCTGGTCGGTCGGCGGTCGGGCGGGATCGTCCGGGGCGGACAGCCTCGCGGCTGTGTGGACCACGGCCCAGCCCACGAAGGCCAGCGCGAGGGCGGCCTCCACGGTCAGCAGGCGGCGGTGGGTGGCCAGGAACCCCCACCCGCTGATGTGCCGGGCAAAGATCTCCTGGTCCCGGGTGCGCGCGTGGACCACGCACGCGGCCATGGCGGTCAACAGGAGCACGGCGCCCGCCCCGACCAGGTTGAAGGTCTCCGTGTGCAGCGCGTTCACGGTGAGCGCGTGGGCTCTGCGCGCACTGGTGCCGAGCGTCTCGACCATGGAGACGTAGCGGGAGGCCTCCGGGCTCCGCGCACGGAACGCCTCCACCACCCCGGGGTCGGGGAAGACCGTCTGTCTGGCGGACATGTGGTTCACGTAGGAGTTGTCGGACAGCACCGCCCCGTTGGGCAGCACGATGAGCACGGGTTCGTACAGCAGGGGCAGGGTGCCGCCCAGACGTTCCTCCGCGCCGTAGGTGAACAGGGTCTGTTCGTCGGCGGCGGGCAGGACCCGCACGTCGAACCCTTCGCCCGGAGCACCGTTGACGCCGAGCCAACCGGTCACCCCCTCGACCAGGGCACCGGAGTGGCCGGAGGCGGAGGAGGGGAGGAGGACCCGCACGGTTCCCGCGGAACCGTACGGTCTCCCAGTGGGGGAGAGGACCTCCTCCTCGTCCAGGTAGGTGTCGTTGACCAGCAGCACGGGGTTGTCCAGAACCGCGGGACTCCCGGGGACGGATGGGACGATCTCGGAGGGGTGCATCTGGGCCGCCAACACCAGGTCCGCGTCCGCGTCGGTGCGCCGCAGCCACGGGCCGAGGGTGTCGTCCACCGCCTGGTCGTCCGCCCAGCCGTAGTTGGCGCTCAACGCGGGGCGGGAGGTCTGTCCGTACGCGTCATGCACCTCCACGCCGAGCCCCTGCTCCCGGGCCTCCCGGGCGGTGGTGACCACCGAGCCCAACAGCACCAGAGTCAGCGCCAGGGCGGGGACGCGCACCAGGTAGACGGCGGCCACGGTGCCGCGAACCGGCAGCCGCCCCCGGAGCGCGGGCAGGATGCCGGTCGCGCCCACCAGGGCCAGGAACACCGCGTGGGTGAGCAGACAGGCCAGGGTGAGCGCGGCCAGGAAGACCAGTGCCAGGAGCGAGTAGAAGCCGATCTGGTTCCCACCGTTGTGGACGCCGAGGAGCCCCAGCACGGCCACGGCCGACACGGGCAGGACGAGCGCCCACAGCCGCAGGACCCCCAACAGCTCACCGGCGAGCAGCCGACCGTAGGAGTGCCCCTGGAGTCGCCGGACCGCGTGGTCGCGGGAGTCGAGCAGGACCCCGGCGCCCGTGGCGGTGACCGTGGTGAGCATCGCGACGGCCACGAGGTGCAACAGGTGGCCGCTGGCGAGGAAGTGCCACAGCTGGGTCCTCTGCATGCCGGGCGCCTCGGACAGCCCGTGTTCGGCCAGGGCCTCGCGCAGCGCGGGAGCGGCCTCCGGTGCGCCGAACACCAGGTAGTAGCCGTGAGGGCCCACGTCGCCGAACTCGGAGATGGGATGGGTCAGGACGGCGAAGGAACGGCTGAAGGACGGATAGCCCTCGTCCAGCCAGCGGCCGTACCGGGAACCGGGGTCGGAGACCGCCAGGTACAGGTGGGCCAGCGAGGACGGCGTGTGGACGTCCAGGACGCTGTAGCCGATGGCGGCGTCATGGGCGTCGGCGACCTCCTGCACGGAGCGTGCCACCTCGTCGGTGTCGTGGGTGCCGTCGCTCTCGGTGATCCAGACCAGGTGCGGGTCGTCGAGCACGTGAACGGTCTGTTCGGCGGTGGCGGCCAGGAGGAAGGCGAGCAGCGCGGCGAAGGCGACGCACGCCGTGTAGGCGAAGGAGAGGGTCCGGTTGGGCACCTGGCGGTCCTGTCAGGGCGAGGTGGACCCGTGGGGCGGGGAGCGCCCACGGGTTCCCGGGACGGGTCAGCAGCCGTTGCGCCAGTACTGCTGGTTGTTGGCCATGGCCCGCGAGGCCTCGGCTCTGGCCCAGAACCCGGCGGAGGCGTTGACCCGCTCGGTGTGGGTGCCCACGGCGGTGGCCCCGTGGCAGTTCTTCGGGTGGTGGTAGTAGGAACGGACGAACCCCTGACCAGGGATTCCCGTGAGGCTGCGTTCCCACACCCCGCCGCCGACCCGGGAGGTCTGGGCGAGGGCGGTGCCGGTGGTCATGACGAGGACGGCGACCACGATGGCGGACAGACGGAGGAGGGCTGTCATTGAGGGCTCCCTGCCGGGGCTAGCAGTCGTTGCGCCAGTAGCTCTGGTTGTTTCCGTTAGCACGCGGTGCGTTGGCCCGGGCCCACTGCCCGGGGTTCCTGTTCACCCGCACGGTGCGCGTTCCCACCGCGGTGGCTCCGTGGCAGGCGGATCCGTGGAGGAAATGGGAGTAGACCTCGCCCGATCCGGGAACTCCGGTGATGCCCCAGAGCCATTCACCGCCGCCCACATAGGAATGCGCGGCCAGGGCTGCCGTTGCGCCGCCCAGGGCGATGACGACGGCGGTGAGGAAAGTGGCGAACACACGTGAAAGCGACTTCACGGTGGCCCCTAGCAGCCGTTGCGGAAGTAGGACTGGTTGTTGGTCCAGGCCTTGGGGGCGCTGGCGTAGGAGGTGTGGCCGGCAGCGGTGTTCCTGGAGCGGTCGGTGTAGGTGCCCACAGCGGTCGACCCGTGGCAGTTCTGGGCGTGGTGGTAGTTGGAGTACACGGAGGAGACGGTGACTCCGTGGTGCCAGGTGCCACCGCCCACGCGGGTGCCCGCGAGGGCCGCACCCGTGGCCCCGGCGGTGACCCCCACGACGACGAGGGCGACGACGATTCCTTGGTTGACGGTATTGCGCATTCGAGGACCCCGGTCCTGTTGTTCTCCGTGTCGATGCTCCGAAACGGGGGAGCGACGGAGGAAAGTGGCATCATCAAGAATTCACGGTTGAAGGGCCGAGATGCTCCGCCCCTCTGAAATCCAGTACTACCGCGCCCTTTTGGGTATTTCTCTTTTGTGGCCGGATGCGGACACGATCCAGACGCCTGGTCGGGCTCGGGGTAATGGGTGTCACGAATCGGTATTCTTGGGAATTATTCCTTTTGTTCCCGTGGGGTGCCGGATGGTCCGTCCACAGGCTGTGGACAGGCCCCTGAAGAACCGGCCCCTGAAGAACCGGCCCTGCCCCTCCTGGCATCGTCGTGGTGCCCGGCTGGGCTACCCCACCCGGTCCGGGTCGACAACCTTTTGTCCACAACCTGTGGACAAAGCACGGAAGGCCCCGACCCCTTGGGGTCGAGGCCTCGTCCTGGGAGTCAGCCCTGTTCGGGCGCTGAGACCAGGGCCTGGAGCGTGGTCGGTCCGACCTCGCCGTCCACGTACAGCCCGGCCTGCTCCTGGAAGTCCACGACGGCCTCATGCGTGGCCTCGCCGAAGACACCCGGCTCGGGGCTGTGCGTCCGGTATCCGTCACCGCTGAGGTCGTGGCCGAACTTCTCCGCCAGAGCGGTCTGCGCGGCGCCGACCGCGTGGCCCTCGTCGCGCTGGACGACGCTGCCCGCCTCCTCGGCCAGGAACTCCCAGCTGCGCGTGTCGAGGATCCCCGTGACCTTCAGGTCGGTGGCCTGCTGGTAGTCAAGCAGGGCCGCCACGGTGGACTCGTCGAACCGGTCGTCCAGGACCTCACCCGGCTCGAAGGATCCCTCGTCGGCCAGCAGCCGCTTGGCGACCTCGATGTTCCACCCCATCTCA
The DNA here is from genome assembly GCF_001083815.1 of Nocardiopsis sp. SBT366. Lineage (NCBI taxonomy): Bacteria > Bacillati > Actinomycetota > Actinomycetes > Streptosporangiales > Nocardiopsidaceae > Nocardiopsis > Nocardiopsis sp. SBT366. The sequence continues at coordinate 18,166 of NZ_LAVM01000022.1, forward strand.
CCCTGCTCGTACTCGGGCCACTCCGCGTCCGCCACGGTGGTGGTGATCCAGTCCGTGTGCGCCACCGGGTCGGTGAGGACCATCGGCCCCACGCAGAGCGGGTTCTCGTCGAAGTCGCCGTCACGGCTGGCGACGCCCACCAGTTCCCAGTTCCCCTCCTCCCCACGGACCAGGGGACCCCCGGAGTCGGAGATGCACATCTGCGCCTCGTCGGTGGGGTGCTCCGAGCAGAGGTCGCTCCCAGGGTCCATCTCCGCGCAGCGATCGGGGGAGACGACCTCGGTGTCCAGCTGCTGGAGGGTGTCCGGCTTCCCCTCCTCACCGAATTCGTCGAGCATCCCCCAGCCCAGGCCGCGCACCGCGGAACCCGGGGCGGCCGACTCCCCTCCGACGCTGATCGGGGTCTCCTCGACGGGGGAGTCCAGCTTCAGCAGCGCGGCGTCGTTGCGCAGCAGGTACTGCGAAAGCGGGTAGTCGGGGTCGTCACTCACGTCCTCCACCTCGTACTCGGGGTGGAGGACGACGTCGACGACCGCGCGCTCGCTGCCGCCCTCGTCCAGGCCGGTGCTGCCCACCCGGACGGTGAGCTGTTCGGGGTCGGTGCAGTGGCCCGCGGTGAGTACCCACTGGTCATCGACCAGCGCGCCCCCGCACAGGTGCTCGCCGCTGTGGTCGTACAGGGCCGCCATGAACTCGTACTCCTCGGTGGCGTCGTCACCACCGATGATCGCGCCCGCCGGGGCCGCGAGGGCCGTCGCTCCCAGAAACGCCCCCGCGCCCAGAACTCCCGCGATCGTCACGCCCCGTCGGCTCCTGCGGCTGTCAGTCATGCCAGACCTTTCCGTCCCGTGTCGCGTCTCCCTGTCACCCCCGAATCTAGGAACCAGGGGCGTCGCGGACATCGACCGCGAGGACCAAACCCCCGTCCGACGATGGTCGGACACGTCGCGAGGAGAGGGGGCCAGAAGGTGTAGGGGCCGTGGACGCCAAAGGCGGGGTGCCGGTCTCCTCCCTGGCCGAGCGAGCGGCGCCGTTAGCCTGTTCGCATGCCGGAACAGCCTCCCTTCAGCCCCACGGTCGCCCTGCTGACGGTGGGCCGGGTGTGGGAGGCCGCCTTCAACGCGGCCTTGAAACCACTCGGACTGACCACGCGCAAGTACGGACTGCTGGGACACGTTCGGGGGACCCCGGGCATCTCGTTCAGCGAACTCGCCCGCCGGTCGAGAATCACCGTGCAGAGCGCCCACTCGGCGGTGGCCGCCTTCGTGGCGGCCGGACTCGTCGACGACGGGACCGCCCAGGCCGGGGCCGCGTCGACACTGCGGGTCACCGCCGAGGGCGAGGCACTCCTCGCCCGTGCGGCCGAGGTGGTGGCCAGGCTGGACGAGGAGTTCGCCACGGAGCACCCGGAACTGACCGAGGCGCTGCGCCTCACCATGGCGAGGGCGCTGGCGGGCTCCGACTAACCTTCAGCTAGCCTGAAGGTTATGGAAGCACTACTGCTGTCCGTCCATGTCGTGGCGGGCATTCTCTTCGTCGGTCCCGTGGCCGTGGCCACGAGCCTCTTTCCCCGCTACGCGCCCGTCACGGGCGCCGCCCGGATCGAGCGAGGCCCCGAGACGGCCCGCCTGCTGCACCGCATCACGCGGGTCTACGGCGCCCTCGCACTCGTGGTTCCGGTCGTCGGCCTGGTACTGGCCATCGTCCAGGGCAGGACCTCGGAGATCTGGATCGTCGTCGCGATGGTGCTCACGGCGGTCGCGGGAGCCCTGCTCGTGCTCCAGATCAGCCCGCGCCAGCGTGACGCGCTCGCCTCGCCCGACGACGGCACACAGCTCCGCCGTCTCAGCATGGTGGTCGGTGTCTTCAACCTGCTCTGGGTGGTCGTCGTGGTGCTCATGATCGTGCGCCCGGGATCGGACCACTCATGAACGGACTGTTCCGAACCCTGGCCGTGCTCTCGGCGCTCGAACTCGTCAGCGTCCTCGCGCTGCTGGCCAACCTGGTCACCGTGCACGACGACACGGTCTCAAGCGTGCTCGGCCCGACCCACGGCGCGCTCTACCTCGCGGTCGCGGTCACCGCGCTCCTTGGTCGCGGCCTCACCGCGCGGACCCGGATCGGCGCGGTGGTCCCGTTGCTGAGCGGACCCCTCACCGTGGTGAACGTACGCAGGGAGGCACGAGCCGCATGAGTCTGCGCCACTACCTGCGCCGTCCGCCGTCCGTCCCCGCCGCGGAGGCGGTCCGCCTCGTCGAGGAGGGCGCGCTCGTCGTGGACGTCCGCCGTGAGTTCGAGTGGAAGCGGGCGCACATCCCGGGTGCCGTCCACATGCCGCTGGAACACCTGCGGGAGCGCGCTCACGAACTGCCCGAGGAGCGTCTCCTCATCACCTTCTGCACCGGTGGAATCCGGTCCGCCGGTGCGGCTAACCTCCTGGTGGAGTACGGCTTCGACGCCGTCAACATGAGTCGTGGACTCGTCGAGTGGCGCGCCGCGGGCGGGCCGCTCAGTCAGTGACCGGGGCCCGCTTCGCTCATCCGGAGGGCAGACGGGAACCAGGGGTCAGCCCGAGCCCCTCGGCGTCGGGTTCGACCGCGCTGACGGCCCATGCCCGCTCGTCGAGGCGGGTTCCCTTCGTGGTCGAGTAACCCTCCACCACGAGGATCCAGGATCGGCCGTCCTCCCGCAGGAGCCGGGCGGTCGAAAGGGAGTCGTCGGAGAACACCACGGGGAACGACTCGGGAAGCCGGGCGAGGTCCTCGGCGTCCGTCTCCACGAGGACGCGGGCCCCGGGAAACAGATGGCTGTACCCGGCGAAGGCGGTGGTCGCTGAGCTCATGTGCGTCCCCGGAGATGGTGGTCCCGAAGTGACCACCCTCCCAGAACGCCGCTGCGACCCGGGGTTCCGTTCGAGCGTGTCCCAGAAGGCGGATCATGTGTCGCGGAGGATCGCCACGGAGATCGGCTGGGGAACGACGGACCGGATCGGGAAGCTCACCAACTCGCGGCCCCACTGCCTTCTCACCTCCCGAAGTGAACCCGGGGACCGGCCCCACTGCTGCTGGGGCACAGCGGACACCGGCGCGTCCTTCCACGCCGCGGGACTGTGGGGGAGTGACATCGGCTTCCTCGAGGACCGCGCCCGAGGCCATCCCTCTGGTTCTCAGACCGACCTGTCCACTGTGTGGGACCCACGGTTCCCGGTGCTTTCCAGGGTGCGCGGGCCGAGGTCGTTGTCCCCGGTGTGAGTAAAAGGAGAGGAGCCGAATGAGCCCGGGCTGAACGGGTCGGTCGCAGTCAGGGCCCGTCGCGCCGGACTGGCGTCCGGCATCGGGCGTGGATCGCCGATTGGTACCTCGCCCAGGCCGCGCTGTGGATCTCCACGGACCCGGTGAGCACACTTACGTCACCGACATGTGTAATCCACCTGAAAGAATGCCCGCATAATGTGATGTTCGCCATATCGTGAATGTTCGGGGCCAATCCCTGCCGTTGGTCGTGCAAGGCGCCAGTTCACGGGTGTGCGTGGAATCGGAACCCTTTTGGACTGTCGGGACCAAACGGTGAGACGGTCCGGACTGCCTCGGCCCTCCGTTACATATCGTGAGGCCGCAAAGGACGGGGTTTCACCTTGGGGGAAGCCTTGACCTCACGATTCCCGGCTCTCTTGGCAGGCTCGGATCGCCGCCGGGAATGAAAACTACGGTAAGTAGCTAAACTGGGCCTGGGTTCGCCGCTTTACAGGCCCTTCATAAAGCTCGTCATGGTGTGGTAGCTTGCGCCGGTGGTTTTCCGTTGGACCTTCTTTAGTCAAGGGGCGAAGTGGAAATGGAATCGTTTAGGCGCGAGCTGCATGAACAGGGGTACGTCGTAATCCCTGGTCTGGGGGGCGTGGACGACGCCTTCGAAGTGGTTCAATCTTTCGGCGACCTGATACCGCAATACTCGGGCAAGGTCACGCACGAGATCACCTACCGCCCTGGAAACGAGAGCCGTTCGTACTCGCAGAGCACGAACACGATCCTCGCTCACACCGAGGCGCCGGGCTGGCCGAGCAGCCCCGCGTTCATCGCCCTCTACTGCCACCGGCAGGCTCGCTGCGGTGGTGGCCACACCGACCTGCTCCCGGTCGACGAACTCCTGCTGCACCTGGATCCCACTGACATCCGGAACCTGAAAAGCGTTCTGGACTTTCCGGGACCTCCTGGTCTGCCCGGCCTTAAGTCCCCCATGCTGGAGTACACCGATCAGGGGCGGGCTCGACTTCGCTTCAGTTACAACCTCCTGGTGCACGGCGAATTCGACCCGGACCTCGACGCCGTGGCGCAGGAGAGCGGACTCCCGCTCGGCGCCGAGGGCCGCAGGCTGGCCCAGCGCGTCAGCGAGGTGTTCGACAAACACCGCACCCGCGTCCTCATCCCCGACAACGCCCTTCTGATCTGGGATAACCGACGTCTCCTCCATGCCAGGTCCGAGTACGAAGACAAGGGGCGGCACTTCACCCGCTTCTGGTTCACTGATGGGAGCGCCGAATGACCACTGAGCCCTCCGATGACGGATTCGTGCACATTCCGGGTTTGCCGTCATTCGACCCGAATGACGAGGCCGAAAGCGCCGTCATCAGTCGTCTGGCCGGTAACTGGTATCGACGTGCGACGGTGAAACGGGACGAGCCCGACCTCGACAGCCTCTTCGACGAATCCCGGCCTGACTACCCAGAGGCGATCATCCCGTTCTCCGGCCATCCGATCTGGCAGGCACTGCCCGAAGAGAAACGTTCCCGTTTGCTCAGCTGGGCGTGGATCGCCTACAACCGGCACACGGTGATGGCCGAACAGCGTGTGGCCAATCCCGCCTTCGCTCTGGTGATGGAGGGCGAATTCCCCTCATTGGGCGGACAGGAGATCGAGATCGCCCTGGCCCAGGCCATGGTGGATGAGCAGTACCACACGCTCATGCACATCAACGCGAACGCCATCACCCGCAAGCGCCGAAAGGACCCGTTCCCCGACGCGTTCCTACCCGCCTCCCACACCGCGCTGGAACACCAGCGGCTGAGGCACGCCTCGTCCGAACGCTGGCAACGCAGCCTCACCACCCTGGCCTTCGCGACCGTCTCCGAGATCTCGATCAACGCCTACCTGGACCTCCTCGCCGATGACCAGGAGATCCAGGTCATCAACTCCACGACCGCCAAGCTGCACAATCGCGACGAGTACTGCCACGCCTCGATCTCCGACGAACTGGCCAAGATGGTCTACGACGTCCTCGACGTCAACAAGCGCCGCTTCTTCCTGGACCGCATGGTCGCGGGCCTTGAGGCGTTCGTCGCCACGGACTACTCGACCTGGGAACGCATTCTCGAGGTCGAGCAGATCCCCGGTCGGGAGCGCATGGTCGCCGAGACCAAGGAGGACACCTCCCGCTCCCGGCTGGTCCGGAACTACAGCGGTCTCCATTCGCTCATGACCGAGATGGACGTGCTGGGGGAGGTGGAGTTCGATTGGGGCACCTCGGTGACCGATCGTTGAGACCGGCCTCCGCCGGAATGCGGTTGCGCCTCCACCTGGCGCGCACCGTGGACCACGACGTGTGGCGTTCGGCCCGGGAGGCGATCCCCGAGCACCGGGCGGTGGTCGTCGAGGTCCGGGCACGCGGTGAGTCGGGGTGGGGGGAGGCCCCCGAGTTCATGACCTCCGTCTACTCCTCGCGTCTGGCCACACTGATCGAACGGTTGCGAGGTGTCGAATCGACCCTGTCCTCCTGTGACCCCGAACGTCCGGAGCTGACCTGGTCCAGGCTCGCCCCCCTGCTCGCCGACTGCCCGTTCGCCCTCGGCGCGCTCGACGTGGCCTGCCACGACCTGGCCGCCCGACTCGCGGGGATCCCGCTCTACGAACGGCTCGGATGTCCCGACCCCACTGGGAGGCGGTCCGCCTACAGCATCGGCCTGGACGAACCCGCGGCCATGGTCGCCAAGCTTCCCGAATCCTCCGACTGGCACATGTACAAGGTCAAACTCGGCAAGGCCGGGGACTTGGACGTGCTGCGCCTGCTCCGCGAGCGGACCGACGCCCCCTTCTGGCTGGACGGCAACGCGGGCTGGGCCTACGAGGACCTGGCGGCCGTCCTCGGCGAACTGCCCTCGTTGGGGGTGGCCGCGATCGAGCAGCCGTTCTCCGTGGGAGACCGCGAGGCGCAACTGCGGGCCCGTGAGGTGAGCCCGGTGCCCATCTTCGCGGACGAGTCGGTGACCAACCTGGACGAGTTCGAGCGCCACGCCGGGGACTTCGACGGGGTCAACGTCAAGATCCTCAAGGCGGGCGGGATCACCCCCAGCCTGGAGATCCTTCGGGCCTGCCGTGAGCGCGGCATCTCCACGATGCTCGGCTGCCTGCCGGAGTCCTCGATCGGCGCCAGCGCGGCGGCCCATCTCTCCGGGATGGTCGACCACGTGGACGTCGACACCATCGCCCTGTTGGCCACCGACACCGGAACCGGTGTCCGGCTCGACGGTTCGGGTCGGATCGGCCTGTCCGGTCTGCCTGGGACCGGTTTTCTTCCAGACCCCGCATCCGAGGCATGGGCCGTGGATCCCGAATCCGTGGTCGGACCCATCGTGGCCGTCCCCCTGGGAGGAACACTGGGATGAACGAGACCGACGAAACTCGCGACCACCAGGGCGCGACGGCTCCCGAGGACGAGTGTGCACCGGAACGGGTGCGGACCGTGGTCACGGCCGCACTGGCCTCCAGGGGCGTTCGCGACGCGAAGGAGGTCGCCGATCTGCTTGTGGAGACGTCGCTCCTGGGGATCCACACCCATGGCGTGCGGATGCTCTCCGCCTACATCGACGAGTTGGGCCGGGGTGTGTCCCGCCCGGACCCCTCGCCCCGGACCCTCGGTGACACCGGGCCCGTGGTGCACGTGGACGCCGATGGCGCCCTGGGCGCCTCCGCCGGACTGAACGGCACGCGGACAGCGGTGGAACGAGCCCGGTCCCACGGTGTGGGCGTGGTGGGCGTTCGCGGATCCAACCACTTCGGGGCCGCGGGTGCCTACGCCCGGCGCATCGCCGCCGAGGGGCTTTTGGGGATCGTCACCACGTCGGCAGCCTCACGGGTGGCACCCTTCGGTGGAATCGAGGCGCTGTTCGGAACCAACCCGGTGGCGATCGCCTTCGGCCCGGACTTCTGCCTGGACATGGCCACCAGCCAGGTCTGTTTCGGTGAGATCAAGGAGCGCCGCCGGACCGGCACCGATCTCGAGCCCGGCTGGGCGCTGGATTCCACCGGGGACACGGCGATCCGTCCTGACGACGCGGGGGCCCTGAGCCCGCTCGGCGGATACAAGGGGCACGGTCTGGCCATGGCGGTGACCGTGCTGACGGCCGTGCTCGTTGGTGGCCCGCTCGACTTCCAGATGGCCCACATCGGTACGTCCGAGGACGGGTCCGACCGGGGGGTGGCGCACCTGTTCATCGCCGTGGACCCGGCCGCGTTCGGAGGACGAGAGGCCGCGGAGGAGCGGATGAACGGCCTGGTGGACAGGGTGCGTGCCGCGGAGCCCAAAGACCCCGCCTCCCCGGTCCTCGTGCCCGGCGATCCGCAACGCGAACACGAGGCGCGTCAGAGCGCCCGGGGGCTCGAGCTGGACGGCGCCACCCTCGACCTCCTACGTGTCCTGGAGGCCGAGATGACGGCGGGTCGACAAGGGCGGAAGGTGACCGGATGATCCTCATACTCGTGAGTCCACGCCAGCGGAGACTCGACCTGCGCGCCGCGCTCGGTGAGGACCTGGGCCGGACCCTGCTCATCACGGGTGGACCGTTGCCGACCGGGGCCGAGGACGCGGTGCTCACGGTGCCCTTGGAAGAGTACGGAACCGAGGCCATCGTGGCGGCGGGGCTGCGTCTGGCGGAGCGGTACCCGATCGAACGGGTGGTCTCCTACGCGGAGTCCGACGTCATCGCGGCCGCCCGCCTGCGGGAACAGCTCAGTCTGGTGGGGCAGTCGCCCGCCAGCGCCGCGGCCTACCGGGACAAGGCGCTCATGCGTCGGCACACCGCTGCGGCGGGCCTGCCCGGCCCGCGCTCCTGGTGCGTGGAGAAGGCGTCACAGGTACGGGCCTTCGTCCACGCGCACGGTGTTCCCGTGGTGGTGAAGCCGAGGAGGGCGTCGGGCAGTGTCGGCGTGCGCGTGCTGGACGACCACAGTGCGCTGGGGGAACTGCCCGAGAATCTGCCGGACCACGTCGTCGAGGAGTTCGTTCCCGGGACCGTGGTCCACGTGGACGGCCTCATGGTCGGAGGCGAACCCGTGTTCGCCCTGCCAGCCGTGTACACCGAACTGGGGTGTCTCGCGCACCTGGCCGACCAGGGCGGCGGAAGCAGTCTGCTGCCTCCGGAGCATCCCTGGTACACCCCCCTGGTCGAGGAACTGTGGAACGTCGTGCGGGCCCTGCCCCCCGCCGACGACCTCCTCCTGCACGCCGAGTTCTTCGTGTCGGAGGGAAGGACCCCGGTGCTGTGCGAGATCGCCTCACGAATGCCAGGGCACCCGATTCCACCCATGCTCGACCGTGCCCTGGACACCAGCCTGCAACAGGTGTGGACGCGTGTGGCGGCGGGGTTGGAGTGCGACACCGAGGCGCTCGGGAAGCGAGCAGCAGAAGGGCGGCTGGTCGCCAACTACGGGCTCCCGCCCCGGCTGGGCGCTCTGGCTGCCTTGCCGGAAGCACCGCCGCCGGAATGCGCACCGTGGGTGCGCGACCTGGAGTTCGGTGACGGGCAGGTGTGGGACGCGGACCGTTACGCCCGACGCAAGTCGGGTGACTTCGTCCTGACCTGGACCGTCACCGCCCCGGACGCCGACACCCTCCAGGAGCGGTTGACCCGGTCGGCGGAACTGTTGGAGGCACAGGTCAGGTGGGAGCCACCGCCACGGGACCGGGGACACGAGGAAGCCGTGATGGGGGTGGGCGCCGGATGAACGCTCGCACTCGCACCGCTTCCGCCGTCCGCTGGGCGGTCACCGAACTGTCCGACGTCGCCGCACGAACGGACCTGGACACCTGGGAGGACCCCGTCGGACGGACCCGGGTCTGGTCCCGTCCGGACTTTCGCCGTGCGACGGAGGAGCTGCCGCCGCACAGGGCGCTCCAGCTCGTGGCCTTCGACCATCGGGGCCCCCGGATGTTCGTGCCGCTGCTCCTCACAGAGCACGCGGGAGGCCTGCTCTTCTACGACGTGCCGGCCATGGCCGGAGACGAGCGCGCCTTCGGGGACTCCGCACGGCTCGGAGCGGACGAACACCCGAACGTGACGGCCACGGAACTGGAGGACGCCAGGACGGCCGCCTACCCCAGCCTCGCCGCGGGAAGCTATGGTTCCCACCACGGAATCCTGGTCCATCCCGCGGCGGACGCCGCCGAGCGCGCGTCACTCCTGGAAGGTCTGCCGACCGCCGTCGCCGAGGCCGCCGAGGAGCTGCGGTGCGCGAGTCACGCGCTCCTGTACCTCACCCCCGAACTCCTGTGTGCCACGGCCTCCCCCGACTCCGAGTACCGAACCGCAGTCCTGGGAGCGGAGAGCGTCCTGGAGTGCTCCGGTGACTCCTGGGGGGACTACCTGGCCTCCCTCTCGACCCGTCGCCGCTCCCGTGTGTGGCGCGAGCGCCGCGCCTACGGAGAGAGCGACGTCGTCAGCGAGATCCGAACCGGACCGGACGCCCTGGGAGAGGACCTCATCGAGATGCGGGCCAATCTCCGCATACGCCACGGGATGCCACCGGACCGAGAACGCTCCGCCGCCGAGTTCAGGTCCTTGGCACGTTGGTGCGGCGACCGTGTGGTCGTCAACCGGGCCTGGCGCGACGGGACGGTCGTCGGGTTCGTCGTCCTCCTCCTCGACGGGGACACCGTCTACGCCCGCACCGCGGGGTTCGACTACGAGAGGCTCTCCAGCCACCACTACTGCTACTTCAACCTCGTCTACTACGACGTACTCGAATGGGGCCTGCCCCGAGGTATCCGGCGCCTGGAACTGGGCCTCTCCGCCTATCCGGCCAAACGCACGCGAGGATGCGGCTTCGAGCCCCGTTTCGGACTGTTCTCGTTCGGCCCGGACAACCCCCTGGAACGGGTCCTCCGCGCCCAGGACACCGGTGAGCGGAGACGACTGGTGCAGGAGTGCGGATCCGGTATGGCGCGGACCGACCTGGACGTCATGGAAGGAACACCATGGATGTGACAACGGAGGCCGTCTGGATGGACGGCGAGATCGTCTCGGGCCCCGAGGCGATGGTCCACGTGATGACGCCGAGCCTGCACTACGGCTGGGGCGCCTATGAGGGCATCCGCTTCTACACTTCGGACGACCCGGAACGCCCCGGCCCCCTCATCTTCCGCCTGGCCGAACACCTGAGTCGTCTGGAGGCCTCCTCCGAGGCCCTGGGGATGAGCCTGCCCCACAGCCAGGAGGAACTCATCGCCGCGTGTGTCCAACTGGTGCGCCGTAGCGGGCTCTCCGAGGGGTACCTCCGGCCGCTGGTGATGCTCAGGGCCGGCGCGATGTCGGTCGCGGGCCAGATCGACGACGTCAGTGTCGTGATCGGCTGCTGGACCTGGTCGGGCTATGTGAGCGACGCGGACAGCGGTATCTCCGTGCGCACCAGCTCCTGGGTGCGGTGCGCCGCGTCCCAGATCCCACCCAGCGTGAAGTCGACCGGCGGGTACCTCAATCCCTCCCTGGCGCGGCTGGACGCCGTTCGCGGAGGCGACCACGAGGCGATCCTGCTGAACCAGGAGGGCCGGGTCGCCGAGGCGTCCGCGGCCAACGTCTTCGCTGTCATCGACGACACGCTCGTCACGCCGCCCCTGAGCGAGGGAATCCTCCCCGGGATCACCAGGGACGCCGTTCTCACCCTGGCCGAGGACCACGGGATGCCGACCCTGTGCCGCCCGGTCGAACCCCGTGAACTGTCCGGAGCCGAGGAGGTCATGCTCGCCGGAACCGCCATGGAGCTGGCCCCGGTCGTTCGGATCGACGGGAGCCCGGTGGGCCCGGGACGTCCCGGGCCCTGGTACGCGAAGTTGCGCGGCGCGCTCGACGGCGCCTTCCACGGCCGGTGCGAGGACCACCAGGACTGGTCCACCGACTGCTCGCCGGACGCCCCCGCACCGAGCCCGCTCACGTCGGGTAGCACGGCTTCCGGGTCATGAGGCCCTCGGCCTTGGTCAGGGCCTATCTGCCCAACACCCGGTCGGGCAGGATCCTCTCGTGCGGTGCGGCGCTCGACTCCCTGGGGACGGGCCTGTTCCTGAGCCTCCTCCCGGTCTTCCTCGTTCGTTCCCTGGGAGTGGAACCCCTCTACGTCGGTCTGATCATCGGGTTCGCCAACCTCCTCGCGCTGTTCGCCTCGGTCCCCACGGGATGGCTGTGCGACCTCCTGGGCGCGGGCCGTGTCTGGAAGGCACTCGTGGTCGTCCGGATGGTCGGCTACTCGGGGTTCCTGTTCGTGGACTCCTTCCTGGCCTACGCCCTGCTCACCTGCCTGCTCGTGCCCCTGGACCGGGGGAGCGGGACCGCTCAGCAGGCGTTCGTGGTGCACAGCGAACCACCGGGAGAACGCAGCCGATCGATGGCCGGGGTGCGCACCGCGCGCAACGTCGGGATGAGTGTCGGGTTGTTGCTCACCGGCGTGTTGCTGGGGCTGGGCACGGACTGGGCCTTCCAGCTCGGCTTCCTGTTGAACGCGCTCTCCTACGCGGCGCTGTGGGCCGCCGTGGCGGCGGTCGCCCGAACGGGCGCGGTCATGAAGAGTGCCGAGCAGGGGGAACGCCCCGCGGCCGCCGACGGATCCTCGGAGCAGGAGGTCGATCAGGGGCTTTCCCCGTTCCGGAACCGCCGCTACCTCACCCTGGTCGCCGGGGACACCTTGGTGCTGCTCCACGACTCACTGCTCTTCACGCTCTTCCCGCTGTGGCTGGTCAGCCGAACCGAGGTCCCCGACGCCATGGTCGGCCCCCTCCTCGCGGTCAACACCGTGCTGACCGTGCTCCTCCAGGTGCCCCTCACCCGCTGGGCCAAGGACCACGACGGTGCTCGCAGGACGGTCATCGCCGCGGTGGGCCCGCTGCTCGCCTGCTGTCTGCTCTTCGCCGCGGCGGAGGCGAACGCGGGCCTTTGGGGCGCCACCACGCTCGCCGTGCTGGCCATCCTGTTCCTCACGGTGGGCGAGAACCTGCATTCGGTGGGTTCGTTCGAGCTCTCCCACAGGATGGCGCCGCCCGCACTCATCGGTCGGTATCTGGGAGTGTTCAACCTGGGCAACTCCGTGCAGTTGACCATCGGCCCGCCCCTCATGACGGCGGTCGTCCTACGGGGCCCCGCCGGGTGGATCGTGCTCGCCGGAGCCTTCGCCCTCGGCACGCTGCTCATGGCCGCGGGCGCGCGTCGTTCCGGTGAAAGCGCCACCGCGCGAAAGGAGAAGATCTCGTGACGACTACCGAGCACGTGCTGGTGGTGGGCGGTGGGATGGAGATCCCGGGCCTGCTTCGAGAACACGTCCCGGGCCTGCGGACCTCGGTCATGTGCCAGATGTACGTCGTGCCCAGGCTGCGCGACGTCGACCGGCACGCCAGGGTCTTGGCCTTCCAGAGCGACAGTCCCGACAGCGAGTGGATCGGCGCGGCTCTCGGTATCCACCGTGACGACCCCTTCACCCGGATCGCGGCCTTCTCGGAGCGTGACCAGCTCCGAGCGGCACGCCTGGCGGAGGCGCTCGGGCTGGCATGGCACCCGGTCGAACTGGTCAGGGCCGTCTACGACAAGGAGCTCACGCGGCGCATCCTGGCCGACGCGGGAGTGGAGAAGGTCGTCGCGCGGCGATGCGCCAGCGGTGACGAGGCCGCCGACTGGGTGGATGGGAACCCCGGGCGGTGGGTCCTCAAACCCGTGGACGGCACCGGCAGCGCCGGGGTCTCGGTGGTCTCCACCCCCGAGGAGGCCCGGCTGGCCTACGCCCGGTGCTCCGAGGCGGACCATTCAGGGGACACCGACCGTGCCCAGGTCCTGGTGGAGGAGTACCTCACCGGACCGCAGATCAGCGTCGAGTCGTTCTCCGAGGGCGGTGAACACTGTGTGGTGGCGGCGACCGGCAAGTTCTCCCACCCCGGCTCCCTGGTGGAGATCGGCCACGTCGTCCCGGCCCTCATCTCCGAGAGCCAGAGGGAGACGGTAGGGCGCTATCTGCCCGAGGTGCTCGACGCCCTGGGCGTGCGCGACGGCACCTGCCACACCGAACTGGTCCTGACGGACGCCGGGCCACGCCTCATCGAGACCCACCTGCGTCTGGGCGGGGACGACATCCCCGCACTGGTCAAGGGGGCGACCGGGGTCGACCTCGTGGACGCCATCGTCCGCCAGACGGTGGGTGAACGAGTCCTTCCGGAGATCCGCGAGCGGCTCTCACAGCGGCCGGAGCGGGCTGAGGCGATCTGGTTCGGCTCCTCACCCTGCGAGGGCCGAGTCGTGCGGGTCGAGGGGGTGGAGGAGCTGAAGGCCCAGGACGGCTTCGATGTCGAGTCCTACGTGAGCGCGCAGGACGATGTCCGGCCCATGGAGGACTCCCACGCGCGGATCCTCCAGGTCAGGGTGCAGGAACCCACGTCGGAGGAGGCCGTGCGCAAGGCCTACGAAGCGGTCGCCTCGTGTCGACTGGTGCTCTCGGTCCCGCTTGTGGGGGGCACCGCACCCGACGAAGCCGTGTGAACGAGGAGTGGTCAGGTCCGCCGTCCCGCAAGCCGTGGTGACGGCGGACCGGTATGGGGACGCGATCGACTCCGGGAGTCGTGCGCGTCACCGCTGGCCCCCGTGACCTCCGGGTGCATGGGGGCCAGCGGGTGTGGTGCACCCGTGCGGACGCACCCGCCTCTTGCCGTAGGGCTTTCGTCGCCCTCAGGTCAGGGCCGGGGTCCGTCCGTCGCTCATGTGGGGGTCAGTTCGGGCGTCGCACCCCCGACCCGTGTGGCCCGGAGGTCGCACACACCGACCACCGCTGATCCGCTCGTGGTCGCGTTCCCGACCGCGCAGACGTCGCGACGCCCGTGGGCGCCTACTGATCTCCGCGCAGGTAACGAGTCACCATGTCCACCAGCTCGTTCTCGAACGTCTCGACCGGTTCGCCCTTCAGGTCGGCCATCCGCCTGTGCGTGTTCATCTCCACTGTGGTCACGATCAGCTCGGCGGCGGTGTCGAGGTCCCGCACGCCGACATCCGGGTGCCGGGCGAGGAGATCGCGTACCTGACTGACCCGCAACCTTTCGTGCCGGTCGATCGTGTCGAGCACTTCCCGTGAGAACGACGCCTCCTCGATCATGATCCGCAGCAGCTGCGGATCGTCGCGGTGGTTGTCGATCGCGTCGCGGACCAGTGCCCGGACGACCGTCTCCAGTCCGCCGGCGGACAGATCGAGCTGATCGGCCTGGGCCCACCTGCCACGTTCCATGTGCCGCACCAACAGCTCGGCGAGGATGGCGTCCTTGTTCGGGAAGTACTGGTAGAGCGAGCCGATGGAGACCCGGGCGCGTTCCGCGATGCGGTTGGTCGTGCCAGCGGCGTAGCCGTTCTCGGCGAAAACGTGAGCAGCGGCGGTGAGGATGCGCTCACGGGTGAGCTCGGCACGCACCTGGACGGGCTTGCGACGTGGCTGGAGACGCCGATCGGCGGGTGGCATCCGAAGGTCCTCCCCGGGTGTGAAAGCGAGTAGTCAAAGAGCTGAGCCATTGCTCATAATAGGGCCATGAACTGCGAAGACAAGATCCTCATCGGTGTCGGTGGCGCGCTGTGATCCCCAGGGTGTCCCTGCCCGAGTCGCGCACGATGATCACGCTGGAGGTGCGTCGCCGCGAGTTCCTCACACCGGGTTTCGCGAGCGTCACCCTCGGCGGACCGGCCGTGCGGGACCTGACCGTCGTCGGCAACGACCAGGCGGTTCGTCTGTTCTTCCCCCGCGAAGGGCAGACCGCGTTGCGGATGCCGACCATCTCGAACGAGGCCTGGATGGCCCAGCTGATGGTCATGCCGAAGTCGGTCCGCCCGTGCGTCCGCAACATGACGATTCGGCGCGTGCGGCCCGCGGACGACGAGATCGACATCGAGTTCGCCCTGCACGGTGACTCACCCATGTCGTCCTGGGTGCGCCGGGTCGAGCCGGGTGACCGGGCCGGGATCTTCGACATCGGCACCACGTACCGGCTACCGGAGTACGCGGAGGGGCAGCTGCTGGTCGGCGACGAAACCGCGTTGCCCGCCATCCTGTCCATCCTCGACGGAACGCCTTCGTCGCTGCCCACGGAGGTCTACCTGGAGGTGGCGACCGCGGCCGAGATCCGGCCCGTCGAGGCCCCCACTGACGTCCGCGTCCACTGGCTCTGCCGGGACGCCGAGAACCCGCGGCCGGGCACCTTGGTGCTGGACGCGGTGCGTGGGGCGTCGCTGCCATCCGGTCGCTTCTACACGTGGGTCGCGGGAGAGTCCCAGATGGCCACGACCGTGCGTCGCCACCTGGTCAACGATCGTGGCGTGCCCAAACGGGACATCTCGTTCGTCGGCTACTGGCGTCAGGGTCGGTCCGCCCCCGGCTGAGGACTCCGTCCACCACCGGATGGGCGCTCTGGGCCGATCACCGACGGTGGAAGAGGTCGAGACACGGCCGACACGAAAACGGCCCCTGGTCCGCGAACCGAGTTCGCGACCAGGGGCCGTCTTTCGTACGGAGCGGATGACGGGAATCGAACCGCCCACCGCTAATGGCGTGACCTGCCCAAACACGAGAACTCGCAGGCAGTGGCGCTGGCAGCCACCCCGTTGTGTTGGGTTCACCCAGGTTGCATCAGCCCTCGTGCACCCTACGGGTGCACGACCTTTGCCGCCTTGGTACACCCTCACGGGTGCACCAGACATGCTGATTTCTCCGATACCCGAAGCAGAAGATCTACGTTTTATCAGAAGAGAGGTTCCGGCGAGAGAGGCGGAGGTGTTGGTTCCTTCTTCGTCAGCCAGACGCGGTCCTGCTTTCGCGGGACCCTTTTCCCAGTCGAGCTCTCGATGGTGCCAACCTTGAGTAGATCCTTCAGCACCATTCCGGCGTGGACGTCTCGGTAGACTGTCTCGCACAGTGCAAATTCGCGGAGCTCCGATACCTCCCCAGGTCCTTCCTCCAACTTGTTGAGGAGGGCGCGGCGCAGGGGGCTGAGCTCAGGTTTCTCCTCAAAGTAGAACTCCAACTGGTCCGGATCCCGAGGGTCACGGAACCTGACACCATGCTGCTTGTCCACCTTCCACATGGCCTCTTTCATCTTGGTTAGGCCTTTGAGATGGTTGCTCGCGAAGACGAGGTGAAGCTCATTCTTTTTCTCATCTCGCATCTCGAACGATGCCGCGTATCTGAACCCAGCTTTGAAGAGGGAGTTTCGGTAGCAATCCACCAGGAACTTCTTCTTCATCTTCTTGGGCTGATCGACGGCAGCGCGCCAATCATCGCTACCGAAGCACCTGTCACCTGCTTGCGCACCGTTCTCGGTAGTGGCGAAGCGGACCAGGTGTTGTGGCTGGAAGG
Source organism: Nocardiopsis sp. SBT366 (assembly GCF_001083815.1). Lineage (NCBI taxonomy): Bacteria > Bacillati > Actinomycetota > Actinomycetes > Streptosporangiales > Nocardiopsidaceae > Nocardiopsis > Nocardiopsis sp. SBT366. The sequence continues at coordinate 34,788 of NZ_LAVM01000022.1, forward strand.
TAACCAGGACTTCTCCGCCTGGTCTGTTGGCAGCACTCCGGGCTATGTCCAGAGGGATCGCGTCGGGCCCTCCCCAACCGTCGAGTACGGCGAAGAAGGGAGAACGTCTCGGAGTCAACTTTTGCAGGGTGGGGAGTAACGCAGTTGTGCATTCGCCTTTCCGGAAGGTGACGGTCAGCTGAGAAGGTCGGCCGCCATACTCATCAAATTTGCGGTCAACCTGGCGCCGAAGCTCCTCCAGGCGGTCACCTCTCTCCTCGATGAGGAGCACGTTGAGGTGTTGGCCGGGGCGAAGCAGTTCGCGGCGGCGCAGGAAGACGTCCAGGGCGACCACCGGCGAGCCAGGTTCCTCTCCTACGTAGACACCGGGACCCGCGAACCCCTCGGCGTAGGTGAACTCCTTGAACTGGCCTCCTGCGCAGATCGGGTACCAGGCTTTGAGGTACTCGCTGATGATGAGATGCTTCGCCTGGGTGTGGGGGTCCAGAGGCCAGACGGTGTCCTTGGGGGTAGCCATACATTTCACTTACCACCAAGGTGAAATCGAATAACGGCTAAAATTGGCCGAATTCGGTCACTGGTGCGCGTGGACCTTCAGGTCATGAGGGGTAGCATCCCAGCTTCGATCGTCAAGAAGGCGCCCGCCTGACTTCGGTGTGTGACCGCCCCATTGCTTAAAGAAGAAAGGAGTGTCTGATTCAAGACAAAGGTCCCGGATTCCTCGGGCCCAGTCGGCCTTCATCGTGCGGTGGCGTGGGCCGCTTTCACCACCCACGATGACCCAGTGGATGTTAGCTAGATCCAGCTGGTCTAGGGGGCCTAGGAGCGGTTCGCACGAGAGAAAGCGAACGGCAGCTGGCGTGCTTCGAAGATGATCCACGCGGTCGAGTGCCTCCGCACTCTCCACCGAAACACCCATCCAGATGTTGGGTGGCCACGGCAGCTCGGGGGCTAGCCGTGCCAAACGAAGAGAGCGCTTGGTGAGTACCTGGTATGTGTGCTGTGGGGTATCAGCCATGACTTCGAAGACCTTGTGAACGAAGTCCTTGGGCACCTTCGCGTGAAAAAGATCGCTCATGGAGTTGACGAAGACCGTACGGGGGCTCTTCCATTTATACGGCATCTTGAGCGCTGAGGGGTGGACAGCAACTCCGAACCCAGGACCCGAAGTTCGCGGGTCTCCGTCTGTCTGGTACTTGTCAACACCCATGGCCTTGAGCCTCTTGGAAAGCGCCAGCGCGTAGCAGTTGTCGCAACCAGAGGCGACGCGGTCGCACCCTGTGGTTGGATTCCAGGTCGCCTCCGTCCACTCGATGGAGCTCTTGTCAGCCACGGCCAACACCGCCCTTCCTCAAAAATTTGTACTTGGTTGGTGACACCAGTCGAGGTTGACTTAACCACGAAGGTGACGTGCGTCGCGCAGGTTCTGAGAACCTAGATATAATCGAACACTAGTTCGCAACATAACAAAATCTACCGCTGGCTGGTAGGGGCTTCGGTGCTCAGGGACGTGGTGATTTACGAGGACCGCGATCATCCTCACCGAGGGATCTTTGAACAGACCAGCGCCCCCCTCTCGGACCTTGCCGTGCCCTACTGTGCCGGTGTGAGTACGCAATGGACGATCCACGGCGAGAAGCTGGTGGACGAGAACCGGCACATCAGACTGTCTACGGTCGACATCACCCTCCCGGACGGGGTGTCCTTCACGCAGTACGTCGTGGCCATGCCTCCGGCCGCGATGACGCTGGTGGTCAATGACCAGCGCGAAGTCCTGCTGATGCGGAGGCACCGGTTCATCATCGACCGGTGGGTGTGGGAGCTGCCGGGCGGATACGTGGATGGCGCGGAGGACGTCGAGAGCGCAGCCGCCCGTGAGGTCGAGGAGGAGACTGGGTGGCGTCCCCGCTCGATGGAGCACATGGTGACCTTCCAACCCGCGATCGGGTCGGTGGACCAACCCCAGATCATCTACCTGGCACGCGGCGCTCACCTGACCGACACCCCTCCTGACATCAACGAAGCCCAGGAGATCCGTTGGTGGCCGCTGGAAGAGGCAGTGAAGATGATCGAACGTGGCGAGATCGTTGGTGCGTCCACGGTTGTGGCGGTTTACCGGGCGCTCAGTCTGGTGTGACTGCTTCCCTGGCGCGCACGGTGAACTCCTCGACAGTGGGCGAGCTTTCATGGGCGCGGAGGCGGTGGCCCAAGCGGCGTAGGTAGGACAGGGCTCTACGGGATTGCAACCCCTCGACCAGATGCAGGGCCTGATCACCTACTCGAACGGCCTCCTCAGGTTCATTAGGGGCATGAGCGGTGGCGAGCATCAGCAGATTGAACGTGCGGCCGCGGACGTAGTCGGTATTCATCTCCAGGGAGCGTTCCGCGTAGGCGGCGGTCTGGGTGTCGTCGTTCAGGGCGAGGAAGCAGTGGGCGACCTTGGCCGCGAGGTAAGCCTCGTCGAAGTAGGTCAGCCACTCCGGGGGATTTGGGTCTTCGGTCTCGAACGCCCGCACCCCTGCGCGCAGGGAGACCGATGTCGCCCGGTGATCGGTCAGGCCCGCGTGGCCGTGCGCTTCGATGAGATGGCACTCGGCCATGAGCGCTGTGTGCCCGGTGCGGGTGGCTGCGGACTGGGCCGCCCGCGCGAGGTCCACCGCTTCGGCTGAGCGACCGATGTAGGTGGCCTGGTGACCCATGGCGGCGAGGATCTCGGCGCACAGGCCGTCGTCCTGCGCGGTCTTGGCCATGCGCAGGGCCTGTACCAGGTAGCGCTGGGCCAGGCCGTGCTGCTCGCAGTCGTAGGCCATCCACCCCACGGCCTTGGTGAGCTCGGCCGCCGCAGCAAACAACTCCTGCCCGATCTCTTCGGTGTAGGTGCCGTGCAGGAGCGGGGTGACGTTGGCGTCGAGGTACTGCACGACGGTGCTGCGGATGCGACCCCCGCCCACTCGGTTGTCGAGGTCGCGAAAGGCCCGGGTCATCTGTCGAATGGCAGCGATCTCAGGACGTCCGACCCGTGTTCGGCCCCGGTGCGCGGGGCCCGGGGAGGGCGGATGGGTGAGCCAGCGGGTGGTGGCGCTCGGGTAGGCGGCGGGGGAGTAGCCGCCGGACAGCACACGGCGGCGTTCGACGTCGGCCCGGTAGAGCTGCCCAGCGGTGGAGATACCCGTGGTCCAGGCGAGCGGGAACTCCAGGGTGCGCTCGTCTCCGCCGGGTAGGCCGCACTCTTGCGGGCTGACGGGGTGCCCCAAGGCCTCGGAGAGAACTCCGGAAATCAGCGTGGGGACCGGTTGTTGTGGACGTTCCCCTTCCAACCAGCGGCGCACGCTGTTGTGGTCGTAGGACAGTGAGAGCCCCAGCTCATCACCGCGCGAGACCACTCTGCGGGCGAGTCCCTTGGCGGGCATACCTGACTCGTCCAGGAGCTGCGCGAGTTGGGTGTTCGGCTGTTTGGGGGTGCGCGGCACGGCGTCTCCACAGTGTTTCCGCAGTGTCCGGGGGAGTGCAGTGTGGCACGCCCTCGGCCTACGGGGAACGAAGTCGCGAAAACGCACGCCCCCTGTGCACTCCTTCAGCTTGGGCTCACGCACGAACCCCGAGGCCGCGCCTTCTCGGCACAGGCTCCCCAAGAGACGGTGGGATCTGCCCGAAGCCGCAGAAGAGGAAAGGGAACAGGCATGACGACCACACTCGCCCCGTTCACGGTGGAGCTGCCCGACCACCGCTTCGACCCCCGCTGGGAACGCCTGCCCGGAATCACGGTCGACGGACCCACGCTCAGCGTTCAGCCCGAGGACTACTTCTTCCGCCTGGAGTCCACCGGCTGGCGCGTCATCGACTGGCAGACCGTCACCGACCGGATGCTGCCCCTGGAGGAGTCCTCCGACGAAGCACTGGAACAGAAGGCGCTGCGGTTCATCGAGGACCGCGTCCGCACCACCCACGACCCTGCCGAGGTCCTGGGGATCGCCTGGAAGGTCTACAGCTACCTCTTCCGAACCGAACACCTGCCCACCCTGGACGTCCCCGGGATCACCGCCGAACACCTGCGGATCCTCGCGGAGGTCTCCACGCTCACCGCGCTGAACAAGGTCGATGCCGACGGCCGGATCTCCGTGGTCGGTCCCGCCTGGTTCTTCGGCGACACCGCACGCGTGGTCTACGACCTGGACGAGCCCACCGTGCAGGCTCTGGACGAGGTCTTCCACGGTGGCCTGTTCAACGAGAACCGCAGGATCGAGTCGATCAAGGCCCACACCGCCCTGGGCGGCCGGCTCGTGCACGGCTGCCAGTCCACCCCCTCCCAGAAGGGCGGTGTGGTCGCCTCCTACGGAACCCCCATGGGTCGTTTCCGCGACGAACTCGCGCAGTTCCGCGACCAGTGGATCCAGGCCGTGCGCTCCTACGGTTCCACCACCTGAACACCCAGGCCCGCCGGGGCCCGCACGGCCCCGGCGCTTCGATCGCGAGAAAGGGAGTGTTCGTGCACACCCAGGACATCGACCGGCTGCGTCAGGAGGTCACCATCGCTGCGGGCTTCGACAGCACTTCGGCGGAGGTCCTGCACAGCTGGGCGCTCTCACACGTCGAACGCCTCCACACCGCTGACGGGGTGACGGTGATCTTCAAGTGCGCCACCGAACCCTTCACCCACGAGGACGAAGCACTCATCGCCGCCCGCCAGGCCGGGGTCGACGTCCCCCGGGTGCTCACCTCGACCCGCAGCGGCACCACGTTGGGGATGCTCCTGGAGGACCTGGGCCAACCCTGCCGCCAGGCCGATGACGACGACGGGGTCGCCGCAGCCCGGCAACTGCACTCCGCCGCTGCCCCCGACTTCCTCTCACCCGGAGACACCGACTGGCTCGCCTCGCTGCCCGGCCGGGCCCTGCGCACCCTGACCGTGCTGCACGAGAACAACCGCTGGGCCGACACCGCCGACCTCGAAACCGCCCTGAGGTCGCTTGAGAAAGCGGCACCGACCAGGACACAGGGCGCCATGTTGGCACCGTTCGGGTGGGTGCACTCGGAGTTCCACCCCACCAGCCTGCTCATCGGCCCGGACCGGGTGCACATGTACGACCTCGCCCGTGCCTTCCACGGGCCCGGACTGCTCGATCTGGCCTCCTGGCACGGCACCATCGACCCAGCCGACCCCGACCGTACCCGCGCCCTGCTCGAACGCTACGTCCAGGCCGGAGGCCCCGGGGAAACCCTGGCTGATCGGGGTGGGTTGCCCGCTCAGGACTGGGCGCTGGGCTGGCACCGGGTGTGGATCGTCGAGTGGTACCTCGCCCAGGCCGCTGTGTGGATCGCCCACGAACCAGATGACCACATGTACGCCCGGGTCGTGCGCAACCACGCCGAAGAAGCGGTCCGACTCCTCAACGTCTGACGGGATGTGTGATGACAGCCAACCCCCCGCACCTGCTCATCGACATCGACGGGGTCCTCAACCCCTTCCCCGGGCCCGGAGGCTCACTCCCACCCGACTACCGGCCCCGCCGGGTCGACCTCAACGGCACCGACGTACCGGTCTGGCTGAACCCGGAGCACGGTTCGTGGATCACCGAGCTCTACTCCACGGGCCTGCTCCGTCCGATCTGGGCCACCAGTTGGCAGAGCGCGGCCGCACGCACCATCGGTCCCCGGCTCGGCCTCGACTCCTACCCGCACATCGACCTCGGCCCCACCAGGCAGCTCACCCGCCACCCCAACGGCTACCTGTGGAAACGCGACGCGGTCGCCACCTGGGCAGCGCAGGCGCCCCTGGTGTGGATCGACGACGACTTCGCCCATCCCGACCACGAGTGGGCCCGACAACGTGCCCTGAACGGGGTGCCCACCCTGCTGATCCAACCCGACCCCTACCAGGGCCTAAAGCGCGCCCACATCGACGCGGTGCGGACCTGGGCCCTGGCCGTCACACGGAACGCACGCACGAACGGAGACCGCGATGACGTCGCCGCCCACGCTCCACCCCTGGCGGCCGCTGCGCACACCTCAAGGGGCACAGGTTCCTATTGACGAGGACCTGGTTCCGCTCATCACCCGGCTCTGGGAGCTCGGTATCCGCACCCGGTCGAGCTGTCAGGACTACGGGGCCATGCTGGCCGCCTCACCGCCCGGACTCGCGGCGGGCGATAGTCGGTGGATCGACTTCTGCGCGGACCGGGTCTGGCTGGAACTGGAGGCCGAGGACGCTGAGCGGCTCGTGGGCCTGATCAGCCGCGACCCCGAGCTCCGCTTGGCCCTGTCCCAGTGGGGACTCACCGAGTCCTGGTGGTGCGTCCGCCCGCTTCTGCCCGAGCTGATCGGAGGCCGAGGCAAGACGGCGCCCAGCGCGCATCTTCTCTTCCCCCGTGAGCACCTGGAACGGGTGCTGAACGTTCTCCGCGAGACCGGGTGAAGAGAAGCTCGGGGGCTGGGGCTGCTCGTCCTGTGGGACGGGTGGCCCCCAGTGTCAGTTCGTTCTGATCCCGGACAGGAAGTCAGCCCACGCCCGGGTGTGGAAACCCAGTACGTCCAGGTGGGGGTTCTGGTTGTTGCGGACCAGCGTGCGGGGGAGGCGGCCGCGGCACGCAGGTGCGGGGACCTGAGTTCATGGTGTTGCACTCATGCGGCGGATGGGCCACTCCAGCACGAGGGCGGCGATGCTCTACCTCCACGCGCGCGACGAACGCGAACGAGAAATCGCGGACCGGGCCGCCGAGGAGCTGAGGGCCAACGGGCCGGGCGGGACCGGAGACGAGGACGACGATCCGCCTCTCGCGGGTGTCCCCGCCTGACTCCCACCGCCGGAAGGGCGTGTGGCACGTGTGTGGCACGGAGACCGCTTCAGACCCCGGGAATAACAAACGGCCAGGTGTTCGAGAAACCTCGAACGACCTGGCCGTTTGCGTGTCTGGAGCGGATGACGGGAATCGAACCCGCGCTATCAGCTTGGGAAGCTGAAGTTCTGCCATTGAACTACATCCGCGTCGGATAGCCCGGAGGCTGACCAACGCTCGCCATCCTAGCCCAACTCTGGGCCCGGTAGGCAAGTCGGCGGGGTGTCGAGTGCGACCCTCGGCCCGTTCTCGCAGGCGGTAGGTTCGGAGCGTGCTGCTCTCCGATCGCGATATCAGGTCAGAAATCGACTCCGGGCGGGTCCGGATCGATCCCTTCGAACCCACTCTTGTCCAGCCGTCGAGTATCGACGTCCGCCTCGACCGGTTCTTCCGGGTCTTCGAGAACCACAAGTACCCCCACATCGACCCCTCGGTGGAGCAGCCGGACCTCACGCGGCTCGTGGAGACCGACGGGGAGGAGGCCTTCATCCTCCACCCCGGTGAGTTCGTGCTGGCGTCCACCTACGAGGTGGTCACCCTCCCGGACGACATCGCGAGCCGTTTGGAGGGCAAGAGCTCCCTCGGACGGTTGGGTCTGCTGACCCACTCCACTGCGGGGTTCATCGACCCCGGGTTCTCCGGGCACGTCACCCTGGAGCTCTCGAACGTGGCCACCCTCCCGATCAAGCTCTACCCGGGCATGAAGATCGGCCAGCTGTGCATGTTCAGGCTGACCTCGCCTTCTGAGCGTCCGTACGGCTCGGCTGCCTACGGATCCCGCTACCAGGGGCAGCGCGGACCCACGCCGTCGAGGTCGCACCAGAACTTCGCGCGGACCCGGATCGTCGGGGGGTAGGGGTCCGCTCTGGGCACGGAGAGGCCCTTACGTTACGGTTATGTACTGACACGTTCTGTCGCATTTGGTGCTTGTCGCCGGATTGTGATCCAAGTCGCCTCCATCTGGCTAGTGGCATAGATCACATATAGGTGTTCTGTGGCGTCGGCAACCCGTGCCACAGGTCGACGGACGGCTTTTATGGCGGTTAAACATGTTATCTGGTAGTGACATGCCGCCTGAACTGTGCGTTCACATCTCGGTAAGGTGGCGCCCCGACGTGAACCAGGTAGTGGTTACGCCCGATTCGGGTGCGCACGAGGGGGCTCTGCGCGGACCGGCTACCTGAGGTAACCGCAGGCCGAGCGCAGGGTTATCACGCCCCGCTCGGCCTCGCGACAGGGACAGCCCCTTAGAGGAGACCGTGCCAGTAGTACGCGCAGACCACTTGTACAAGGTGTTCGGTAGGCAGTCGAAGGCGGCCGTCGAACGGCTCGCCGACGGGAGCCACCGGGACACCATCGCCGACCTCGACGTGACCGCTGCCGTCATCGACGTGTCCTTCGAGGTCCAACCCGGCGAGATCTTCGTCGTCATGGGCCTGTCCGGATCGGGTAAGTCCACCCTGATCCGGATGCTCAACGGACTTCTCGACTCCACGGCCGGATCGGTGGAGATCGACGGCGTGGACATCACCACGCTCAGCAGGAAGAACCTGCTCAAGCTCAGGGGCGAGAAGATCAGCATGGTCTTCCAGCACTTCGCCCTGCTTCCCCACCGGACGGTGCTGGAGAACGCCGCCTACGGGCTGGAGCTGCGCGGGTTCTCCCGCGCCGAGCGCTTCGCCAAGGCCAAGGAGACCCTCGCCCTCGTGGGGCTCGAGGGCTGGGAGGACAAGCTCCCCCAGCAGCTCTCCGGCGGCATGCAGCAGCGCGTGGGCCTGGCCCGCGCCCTGGCCGCCGACACCGACATCATCCTGATGGACGAGGCCTTCAGCGCGCTCGACCCGCTGATCCGCCGCGACATGCAGACGCAGCTCCTGGAGCTCCAGGAGACGCTGGGCAAGACGATCATCTTCATCACCCACGACCTCAACGAGGCCATGCGCCTCGGCGACCGGATCTGCGTGCTCCGCGACGGACGCGTGGCCCAGATCGGTGAGGCGTCGGAGATCCTCAACGCGCCCGCGAACGAGTACGTCGAGCGCTTCGTGGAGGACGTCGACCGCAGCCGTGTGCTGACGGCGGCCGAGGCGCTCGCGGACGTTCCCGTCGACGACGGCGCCCCGCAGGTCACCGCCGACACCCTCGTCGCGGACCTGTACACCAGCGTCGCCACCGAGAACGGCCTCCGGGTCGTCTCGGGCGACGGCGAGGTACTGGGCATGGTCACCCGGGAGTCGGTGCTCGCCGCCTTGGTCCAGAGTGACACCGCGGAGGTGGCCAAGTGACCCCCGTCAACTTCCCCCCGTCGCTTCCCATCGGTGACGGCTTCGAGGCGTTCAACTCCTGGCTGAAGAGCCACTTCGGGTTGTTCTTCGACCTCACCGGCGACTTCATCCGCTGGGCGGTCTCCGTCCTGGCCGGGTTCTTCGTCGAGCCGGGGGCCGGACAGCTCGCCTTCATCGCGGCCGTGATCATCGCGGTCCCGCTGGTGCGATCGCGCCGGATCCCGCTGCTCGCCATCGTCGTGGTGGTCTCGCTCCTCTACATCGCCGAGGCGCAGTTCGCCCTGGTGACGGGCTTCATCAACAGTGTTCCGGGGCTCTTCGTCTGGGCCATGAACCTGTTCGACACGAACGTCGAGCCCACCTTCGTCGTCTCGCTGGTCTTCCTGATCGCGACGGCGGCCCTGGGCATGGTCGACAGCGCCAACCGCGTGCGCACGGGAATCGTCGCCGGTGGCTGGCTCGCGCTGGTGCTGCTGGGCTGGCTGGTCCTGCCCATGCTGGTCACCAACCCGATGTCCCTGCTGATGATCCTGCTGCTGAGCCTGCTCGCGCTCTCGGTGGCAGGCTGGCGCCTGGGCGTCTTCGCCCTGATCGCCCTGACCGTCGTGGCCTCCGTCGGCCAGTGGTCCAACGCCATGGACACCCTGGGCCTGGTCCTGGTGGCCAGCCTCATCGCGGTGGTCATCGCCATCCCGATCGGCATCCTGGCCGCCTACAACGAGTACGTCAGCAAGGTCGCCAAGCCGGTCCTGGACCTGATGCAGACGCTCCCGGCGTTCGTCTACCTGATCCCGGCGATCTTCTTCTTCTCCATCGGTGCGGTGCCCGGTGTGGTCGCGACCATCGTGTTCGCCATGCCGCCCGGTGTGCGTCTGACCGAACTCGGCATCCGGCAGATCGACAAGGAGCTCGTCGAGGCGGGTGAGGCCTTCGGTGCGCCCAAGCGCAAGATCCTCACCGGCATCCAGCTCCCGCTCGCCCTGCCGACGATCATGGCGGGCGTCAACCAGGTGATCATGCTGGGCCTGTCCATGGTCGTCATCGCGGGCATGGTCGGCGCGGGCGGCCTCGGCAGCCAGGTCTACCAGGGCATCACCCGCAACGACGGCGCGCTCGGTTTCGAGGCCGGTATCGCCGTGGTCATCCTGGCGATCTTCCTGGACCGCCTGACCGCCGCCGTCACCCGCAAGAGTCCCCAGGCCAGGGTCAGCAGTTCGTCCTGACAACGGTTTTTTCGCAGCAGTCCTGATGGAAGGAATCCAGATGTACAGCCGTAAGCGCATGATGGCCCTGGCCGCGGCCGGTATGAGCGGGGTGCTCCTGCTGACCGCCTGTGGCGGCAACGGGGAGGACCTCACCGGTGGCTCCGGCGAGGACCAGAACGGCGGTTCGGGCACGGGTGACGACCTCCAGGACGTCAACATCGCGCTGATCGCGTGGGAAGAGGCGATCGCGGTCACCCACATGTGGGAGGCCGTCCTGGACGAGAAGGGCTACAACGTCGAGGTCACCGACGTCGACGTGGCCCCGATGTACCAGGGCGCCGCCAACGGCGACGTGGACCTGTTCCTCGACACCTGGCTCCCCGCCACGCACCAGCAGTACTGGGACGACTACGGGGACCAGCTGGAGGACCTCGGCTCCTGGTACGACAACGCGATCCTGACGCTGACCGTCCCCGAGTACATGGAGGACGTCAACTCGATCCCCGACCTGCTCGACCACGCGGACGAGCTGGACAACCGCATCGTCGGCATCGACCCGGGCGCCGGTCTCACCGAGACCACCCAGAACTCCGCCATGCCGGGTTACGGTCTGGACGACGAGTTCGAGCTGGTGACCTCCTCCGGTGCGGCGATGCTCGCGGAGCTCGACTCGGCTATCGCCGACGAGGAGCCCATCGTCGTCACCCTGTGGCGTCCGCACCCGGCCTACGCCAAGCACGACCTGAAGGACCTCGAGGACCCCGAGGGCCTCATGGGCGACGCCGAGACGATCCACGCGGTCGGCCGTGACGGCTTCGCCAACGACTACCCGCAGCTCGCCTCCTGGCTCGAGGGCTGGGACATGAGCGACGACGAGCTCGCCAGCCTGGAGGCGCTGACCGTCGGTGACGATGTCGACGACCCCGACGCCGGTGCCCGCCAGTGGCTCGCCGACAACCCCGAGTTCCTGGAGCGCACCCTGGGCGACGACGCCGAGGGCCTGAACTTCTAGGACCCACAGTGTGGAACCCGTCACGGGGAGTGCCACACGTCCCGTTTCATGGGGTAGACATGCGATGACGGCCGCCTTCACGAGCGTGGGGGCGGCCTTCGTCTGCGCGAGGTTGTGAGGGAGCTTGACATGAAGAGGCGAGGTACGGGACTGGCCGCCGCTGGTCTGAGCGGTGTGCTCCTGCTGTCCGCCTGCTCGGGGGAGGCGGACTCCGGAGGCCCGGACGACGGTGACGACCTCCGGGAGGTCAACATCGCGTTGATCGCCTGGGAGGAGGCGATCGCGGTCACCCACATGTGGGAGGCGGTCCTGGAGGAGAAGGGCTACGACGTCACCGTGACCGAGGTCGACGTCGCTCCGGCCTTCCAGGGAGTGGCCGACGGCGAGCTCGACCTCTACCTCGACATGTGGCTTCCGGTCACCCACCACGAGTACATGGAGCAGCACCGGGACAGCATCGAGAGCCTGGGCTCCTGGTACGACAACGCCGTCCTCACGCTGACGGTGCCGGAGTACATGGAGGACGTGCGGGAGATCGACGACCTCCCCGCGCGCGCGGACGAGCTCGGCGGAACCATCGTCGGTATCGAACCGGGCGCCGGTCTGACCCAGGTCACCCGCGACCAGGCCATGCCCCTGTACGGGCTGGAGGAGGACTTCGAGCTGGAGACCTCGTCGGGCGGGGAGATGATGCGGCGGCTGGACGAGGCGATCCTGGAGGAGCGGCCGATCGTCGTCACGCTGTGGCGTCCGCACCCGGCCTACGCCCAGTACGAGCTGCGGGACCTGGAGGACCCGCAGGGCGGGATGGGCGGCACCGAGGGCCTGCACTCGATCGGGCGCGCCGGGTTCTCCGAGGACTACCCGGAGCTGGCCGAGTGGATGCGCAACTGGACCATGGACGACGAGGAGCTGGCGTCCCTGGAGGCGCTCACGGTCGGTCCCGGTGTCACCGACCCGGCGGCCGGGGCGCGTGAGTGGCTCGCCCAGAACCCGCTGTTCCTGGAGCGCACGCTGATGGACGCCGCCGAGGGCCTGGAGTTCTGACCCGCAGGACGCGGACCACCCGGATGACCCGGACGGTTCGGACGAGACGACGGGGCCGCCTCCCGGAGGGGAGACGGCCCCGTCGTGTGTTCGGTGGCAGTGGGTTCAGGGGGCGTAGTAGCCGCCCTGGGCGCCACCGATGCTCCCCTGGTTGGTCTGGCCCGGCTTGTCGCGCCGGGGCAGCGCGTAGGCGGACAGGAGCCCGCCGAGGAAACCGAACAGGTGCGCCTGCCAGGAGACGCCGGGGTGCTGGGGCAGGACCCCCCAGATCATCGTTCCGTAGAAGATGACCACGCAGATCATGATGACGATGTCGACGGTCCTGCGTTCGATGATGCCGCGTAGCACCGTGTAGCCGAAGTAGCCGAAGACCAGCCCGCTGGCACCCACCGTCACGACGTGTGAGGGGGTGAACAGCCACACGCCGACGCCGCTGACGACGGCGATGATCAGTGTGGTGAGCAGGAACCGGCCCAGGCCGCTGAAGGCGACGAGGGCTCCGAGCACCAGGAACGGCAGTGAGTTACCGATCAGGTGGGCGAAGTTGCCGTGCATGAAGGGCGCGGTCAGCACGGTCCAGGGCGCGTCGGGGTTGCGGGCCTGGATACCGAACTGCCGGTCGAGGTGTCCCCCGAGCGGGGTGTCGATGATCTCGAAGACCCACATGGCCGCGAGCATGCCCGCGACGGTCAGGATGGCGGTGATTCTGGACTGCTTCACCCCATCGAGACTAGATGAAGCAGGCTTGCGTCGGTATGTTCCTGGGGCGCGTGTGGGCGAAATGATCTGTTGTGTTCACAGATGACTGCTCTGTCGCGGCCGTTCGGAGTCGTGCGGCGGCGCGCCCGAGGGCCTCAGGAGGTCAGGGAGCGCTTGCGCGGCGGGATGCCCGCGACCGCCATGAACGCCTCCACCCTGGCCGGGTTGGTCATCCCGGTCAGCGGCAGGTAGGTGCGTGAGGCCCGGCGGCTCTTCAGCGAGGGGAAGCGCTTGGGGCGCCCAGTGTGGTCGCACAGGCCCAGGGAGCGGATGCGGCCGGGAAGCACGTAGTAGGAGCCGATGTCGACGAACGGCACCCGGACGACGTAGGCGCCGCGCTCGTAGCGGAACTCGTCCTCGGAGACCTCCAGCACCGGTGCCTTGATCCGGTGCCCGTCGAACGCCGAGGCGGCGCCGAGGAGCGCGAGGATGACGCCGAGCACGATGTTGGCCCAGTGCCCGGGGTCGACGGCCACGACCACGACGCCCAGGGTCAGCAGAGCGTAACCACCCCACAGCTCCACGTACTTGCGGCCTACGGGGCAGACCAGGCGGACCGGTTCGGACACGGCGGATGCCTCTCTCGCTGGGCGGGGCGCTGAGGATGACGGAAGCCGTCACTGGGAACCCTATCCGCTTCGCGGATACGGCCATCTCGGTTTCGGTCAGTTCGAGCGTGGGGTTCAGGACAGGCGCAAGGAAGTTTCGTCCCCTGTGTCGCTTTCCATCAAGTGATGATCGGGTTGTCCCATGAATTTTCATCGGATTCCAGGAGGGGTGCGGAGGGGGAGAAAGATGCCGCCCAGTGCGCGAGTTGGGCCGTATGCGAAGTTATGCGCTGTTTGTCCTGTTCTCTCTCAGTAGTTGCGTGCTCCGAGGCGGTAGTTAAACGTCGTTTACGTTTGTGCTTTTGCAGTGGAAGGCCTTCGTTGATCCCCAATGCTTTTCCGGTGTGTCCGAATCCCGCCGTCCCGAGCTCCGGTCGCCAGTGTCCGCTTGACCTGGCATGATGTAAGGATGTCCTGGTTGTTACCGGTGTATTGGGAGTTCGTGACTCGATCGGGTGCGTGTGAGCGCGGACCGGTTGCGGATGGGTCACGAAATCGGCATTGGGGCTATACAGACATTTCCCTTAATGGTCTTCTAATCGACTAATCGCCTAGTTTTGGTGGGTTGTGCCCTGGGGGCACCAACCCGTGGCCTGTTCGCATGAGTGATCAAGGGTGTGACTATGTTCAAGCGCCGAAAGACGTTGGCACTCGCCGCCGCGGCGACGTCAGCGGTCATGGTGGCCAGCGGCTGTGGAGGAGGGGGTGACGGTGGTGGCGACGGCGGCCCCAAGGAGGTCACCTGGGTCATCAACAGCCTCCCCGGCGCCTGGCAGGCCACGAGCCTCGCCGGTGGCAGCGTCTACGTCATCCAGATGCTCTCCGGCGTGCTCCCCTACACCGGCCAGTGGCTGCCGGACGCGACGTACGAGTACGACATGGACGTCCTCGCGGAGGAGCCCGAGCTCATCAACGACGACCCCGACGAGGGTCCGTTCGAGTGGTCCATCACCCTCGCCGAGGACGCCGTCTGGAGCGACGGCGAGCCGATGACCGGTGAGGACCTGCGGGTCTCGTGGATGCTCGGCACCAGCCCCGACGAGGGCTACTGCACCGGCTGCGACCCCCGGTCCTCCGCCAGCAACGACAAGGTCGAGTCCGTCGAGGTCGACGGCAAGACGGCCACCTTCCAGCTGAAGGAGGGACTGGCCGACCCGGAGTGGATGGGGCTGTTCGACGCCCACGGCCAGTCCGGCGGCTTCCTGCCCGCGCACATCGCCGCGGAGAACGACTGGGACGTCGACGACCCGGACGACCTGGGCGAGTACTACGCCTGGCTGCACTCCGAGCGTCCCGAGTGGTCCGGCGGCCCGTACATGATCACCTCCGGCGACCTGGAGAACGAGGTCGTCAAGGAGCCGAACCCCAACTGGTTCGGTGAGGCGCCCGCGCTCGACAAGATCACCATGCCGTACAACACCGACGAGGGCACCTTCGTGAACGCCTTCGTCAACAACGAGATCGACGGTGGCAACCCCGCCGACTACAGCGAGGACGTCATCCTCCAGCTGGAGGACGTCGCCAACGCCGAGGTGACCGTCGCCGAGGGCGCCACCTGGGAGCACATCGACCTCAACCTGAAGAACGAGACGCTCCAGGACGTCGAGCTGCGCCGCGCCATCTT
Source organism: Nocardiopsis sp. SBT366 (assembly GCF_001083815.1). Taxonomy (NCBI): domain Bacteria; kingdom Bacillati; phylum Actinomycetota; class Actinomycetes; order Streptosporangiales; family Nocardiopsidaceae; genus Nocardiopsis; species Nocardiopsis sp. SBT366. Next base: position 50,161 of record NZ_LAVM01000022.1, read on the forward strand.
CACCGCGATCGACCGCGACGACATCGCCAACCGCAACTTCGGCGCCGGCTACCCGGACTACGAGCTGAAGAACAACCACACCTTCGGTGTCGACAGCCCGTACTTCGTCGACCACTACGAGAACGAGCCCCTGGGTACCGGTGACCTCGACGAGGCCCGCAGCATCCTGGAGGAGGCCGGCTACGAGGGCTTCGAGTCCGGTGAGGACCTCACCCTGGACGGCGAGGAGATCGGCCCGTTCCGCCTACGCAGCACCGACTCGACCGTTCGTAACACCTCGGTCCAGCTCATCCAGGCCCAGCTCTCCGAGATCGGCATCACGACCAACATCGAGATGACCGACGACCTCGGCGGCATGCTCGCGGCGGCCGAGTACGACATCGCCCAGTTCGGCTGGTCCGGCTCCCCGTACTTCGTCACGACCCCGCAGCAGCAGTGGCACTCCGAGAGCGGCAGCAACTTCGGCGGCTACGCCAACGACGAGGTCGACGAGCTGACCGCGCAGGTGGACAACGCCCCCGACCTGGACACCGCCGCGGAGCTGTCCAACGAGGCCATGGCGATCCACGTTCCCGAGGCCTACGTCATGCCGATCATGGCGGAGCCGAACTACTTCTTCGCCAACTCCGACCGCCTCGTGAACGTTCACGACAACCTTCAGTCCAGCTACCGAGCCACCTACAACATCGGTGAGTGGGACGTCGCCAGCTAGTCCGGCGCACCACCCAGGTCCGGCCCCGGGACACCCTCCCGGGGCCGGACCGGTCCTCGTCCACCCCTGAAGGATCACTCCCATGCTCGTTTACACGATGCGGCGCATCCTGGGCGCGCTACCCGTCCTGGTCCTCGCATCCATCCTCACCTTCGTGATGATCGACGTCACCGGTGACCCGCTCGCTGACGTCCGGATGGCCCAGCCACCGCCCACAGAGGAAGTCCTGCAACAGGCGGAGGAGCGGCTCTACCTCGACCGCTCCATGCCCGAGCGGTACTGGCTGTGGGTGACCGGAATCGGCGGAAACGGCGACATCGGGCTGCTCCAGGGGGAGTTCGGCCCCTCCACCCAGGGCCCCCAGTACGACATCGGCTCGGCCATCGCCGAACGCCTGTGGACCACGCTGCGCCTGGTGGGCGCGGCCATGGTCTTCGCGCTCGGCCTGGCGATCATCACCGGTGTGGTCAGCGCCCTGCGCCAGTACTCCAAACTCGACTACACCCTCACCTTCGTCGGCTTCCTCGCCCTGGCGCTGCCAACCTTCTGGTTCGCGGGCATCATGCAGGCGGCGGGGGTCAAGTTCAACCAGCTGGTGGGCGACCAGGTCTTCGCCACGATCGGCGACGGGCGTTTCAGGGCGGAGGGCGCACCGTTGTGGGACCAGTTCCTCAACGCCTTCGCGCACATGGCCCTGCCCACGATCGTGCTCATGCTGATCAGCTTCGCGTCGTGGAGCCGCTACCAGCGCACCTCGATGCTGGAGGTGATGAACAGCGACTACGTGCGGCTGGCCCGGGCCAAGGGCCTGCGCAACCACACGGTCATCAGGCGTCACGCGCTGCGCACCGCGCTGATCCCCCTGACCACCGTGGTGGCCATCGGCGTCGCGGGCGTCATCGACGGGGCCATCCTCACCGAGGTGGTCTTCCAGTGGCGCGGTTTGGGCGACTTCTTCATCACCGCGGTGGACAACAACGACTCCTTCGCGCTGATGGGGTGGCTGCTGCTCAGCGGCACCATCGTCATCCTGGCCAACCTTGTCGCCGACCTGCTGTACGCCGTGCTGGACCCGAGGATTCGCTATGAGTGAGAACGGCATGTCGAAGAGCGCGCGCCGTGACCCGGCGAAGAAGCGGAAGAAGAGCAGCGCCGACCAGACCCAGCTCCAGACCATCCTGATCCGGTTCACCCGACACCGGCCAGCGATGATCAGCCTGGTGCTCCTGGGGCTCATCGCCCTGTTCGCGTTCGTCGGACCCTTCTTCTGGACCTGGGACCACACGGTCTACCGCGAGATCCCCAGCAACCAGCCGCCGTCCGGCATCCACCCCCTGGGCACCTCGGCCGCCGGACACGACGTCCTCGGCCAGCTCATGCGCGGCGCCCAGCAGACTCTGAAGGTCGCCTTCACCGTCTCGCTGCTGTCGACGGCGGTCGGCTCCGTGTGGGGTGCCACCGCCGGCTACTACGGCGGCCGGGTGGACGCGTTCATGATGCGCGTCGTGGACATCTTCCTGATCGTCCCGCTGCTCGTGGCCGCCGCGGCCATCGCGGGCAACAGCGGTGCCGGGACCTCGTGGTCCGCGATCGCGCTGATCATCTCGATCTTCTCGTGGGCCACCATCGCGCGCGTGGTGCGCGGCGTGGTCCTGTCCCTGCGGGAACAGGAGTTCGTGGAGGCGGCCCGGGCCTCGGGCGCCTCGGCGCCGTGGATCATTCTCCGGCACCTGCTGCCCAACGCGGCCGGGCCGATCATCGTCGCCGCCACCCTGTTGGTGGCGGTGGCCATCCTCGCCGAGGCCGGCATGTCCTTCCTCGGGCTGGGCATCCAGCTGCCGGACATCTCGCTCGGCCAGATGATCGGCAGCGCGCGCACGGCGGTGTCCACGCGGCCGTGGCTGTTCTATCCGCCCGGTGTGCTGCTGGTGCTGATCTGTCTGACGATCAACTTCATCGGTGACGGCCTCCGGGACGCCCTCGACCCACGACAGACCAGGGTGCGGCGATGACGACTGAGTACGAGAACAAGGAACACACCGCCGTGGCGGACACCGACGACGTGGTGCTGGAGGTCAGCGACCTCAGCGTCACCTTCCCCTCCGACGACGGCCCGCTGCCCGCGGTCCGGCAGGTCTCCTACAAGGTGCGCCGGGGCGAGGCCCTGGGCATCGTGGGGGAGTCCGGATCGGGCAAGTCCGTGACCTCCATGGCGATCATGGGCCTGCTGCCCAGGAACGCGCGCGTGGAGGGCTCGGCCCGGTTGCTGGGCCAGGAGATCATCGGGCTCAACGACAAGCAGATCAGCGAGGTCCGGGGGCAGAGGATCGCGATGATCTTCCAGGACCCGCTGACCTCGCTCAACCCCGTGTACACGATCGGCTACCAGATCGCAGAGGCGGTGCTCGCCCACCGGAAGGTGAGCAAGAAGGTCGCCATGGCGCGGGCACTGGAGCTGCTGGAGATCGTGGGCATCCCGTCCCCCGAGCAGCGGCTCAGGCAGTACCCGCACGAGCTGTCCGGCGGTATGCGCCAGCGAGTGGTGATCGCGATCGCGATGGCCAACGACCCTGACGTGATCATCGCGGACGAGCCCACCACGGCGCTCGACGTGACCGTCCAGGCGCAGGTGCTGGACGCCCTCCAGAGGGCCCGTGAGGAGACCGGGGCCGCCCTGGTGCTCATCACCCACGACCTCGGCGTGGTGGCCGGTCAGGTCGACCGGGTGGGCGTGATGTACGCGGGCCGGATCGTGGAGATGGGGTCGGTGGAGGATGTGTTCTACCGGCCGCGCATGCCCTACGCGCTGGGGCTGCTCGGGTCGCTGCCGCGACTTGACGGCGACCGCGGCGACCGGCTCACCCCCATCCTCGGGGCCCCGCCCTCGCTGCGGGACCTGCCCGGAGGCTGCGGGTTCGCGCCGCGCTGCCCCATGGCCAGGGAACGCTGTCACGAGGAGGAGCCCCGGCTGCTGCTCATCGAGGACGGCCCGCAGGAGGGCGGCGAGACCGCGCACACCGCCGCCTGCCACTTCAGCGAGGAACTCGCGGACACGGAGGCGAGTGACCTCTTCCGGCCCACCTCCGTGGACACCGAGGGCCTGGGGTCCGTCGCCGAGATGGAGGCTGCGGAGTCGCAGGTGGCCGAGGCCCGCGAGGAGTACCTGGGGGAGCTCGGCGCGGAGGCCGGTCGTGAGGTGGCCGCCAAGGCGGAGCCCGAGGTCCTGCTCACCGCCACCGACCTGGTGAAACACTTCCCGATCCGCTCCAAGGGGCTGATGCGGCGCAAGGTCGGTGCGGTGCAGGCGGTCTCCGGGATCTCGCTGGACCTGCGTGAGAGGGAGACCCTCGCGCTCGTGGGTGAGTCCGGCTGCGGCAAGTCCACCACGGCGCGCCTGCTGCTGAACCTGATCAAGCTGACCTCGGGCGAGGTCACCTACATGGGTCAGCCGCTCCAGGACCTCTCCGACCGCAGGATGCGGCCGCTGCGCAAGGACCTCCAGCTGGTGTTCCAGGACCCCTTCGCGTCCCTGGACCCGCGCATGACGGTCTCGGACATCATCGCCGAGCCCATGCGCATCCACGGGAGCGGGCACCGTGACGCCCGGAAGCGGGTGTCCGAGCTCCTCGAACTGGTGGGGCTCAACCCCGAGCACGGCTCGCGCTACCCGCACGAGTTCTCCGGGGGCCAGCGTCAGCGCATCGGCGTGGCCCGGGCCCTGTCGCTCAACCCCAGGGTGCTGGTGCTGGACGAACCGGTCTCGGCGCTGGACGTGTCCATCCAGGCGGGCGTGATCAACCTGCTGGAGGACCTCCAGGACGAGCTGGGGCTGTCCTACCTGTTCGTCTCGCACGACCTCTCGGTGGTCAAGCACATCGCCGACCGCGTGGCCGTGATGTACCTCGGCAAGATGGTGGAGACGGCCACGACGGACCAGCTGTTCAGCGCGCCCGCGCACCCGTACACGCAGGCGCTGATCTCGGCGATCCCGCTGCCGGACCCCGTCAAGGAGCGGACCCGGGAGCGGATCACCGTCACGGGTGACATCCCGAGCCCGGCCAACCCGCCCTCGGGCTGCCGGTTCCGGACCCGCTGCCCGAAGTTCGCCAACGAGCTCTCGGACGCCGAGCGCGCCAGGTGCGTGGAGGAGCCGCCGGAGCTGAAGGACCGGGGCACCGGCCACCGGGACGCCTGCCACTACTCGAAGGCGATCGAACTCATCTAGGTGCCGCACACGGGGCGGGTCGGGGACTCCCGGCCCGCCCCGTACGCGTCTGGGCCCATTTGAGACGCCCCTTTTGCCATCGAACCGCCGGTGGCGTCCTGGCGTGGACGGAAACCGTCGGTTACGTTCTCCTGGCATGCTCCCGATCGGTACTTCCGGAGGAGACACATGACCCCCGCAACCCCCCGCCGTTGGCTGGTCGCACTGGCCGTGGCCCCGCTGGTGGCCCTCACCCCCGTCGCGCCGTCGTGGGCCGACACCGCCGAGCAGGCCGAACGCGCCGACGACCTGCGCACCGACCTCGACGCGATCCTCGCGGATCCCGCGCTGGAGGGCGCGACCTCCGGTGTGGTGGTGACCGAGGCCGACTCCGGCCAGACGCTCTACTCGCGGGACGCGGACACCCAGCTGCTGCCCGCCTCGAACATGAAGATCTTCACGGCCGCCGCCGCGCTGGAGGCGCTGGGAGGCGAGCACACCTTCGCCACCGAGGCCGTGGTGGAACGCCGGCCCGGACGCGGCGACGTGCCGGAGCTGTACCTTGTCGGCGGCGGTGACCCGACCCTGAACGCCGAGGACCTCGACTCCCTCGCCTCGGACGTGGCCGCCTCCGGGGTGACCTCGGTGGGTGAGGTGTTCGCCGACGACTCGTGGTTCGACGACCAGCGCCTCGTGGACGACTGGTGGCCCGAGGACGAGGCGTACGCCTACTCGGCGCAGATCTCCGCGCTCACGGTGGCCCACGGCGAGCGCTACGACACCGGCGTGACCGAGGTGACCGTCACCGCCGCCTCCGCGGGCGATCCCGTCGACGTGGACCTGGGCGCCGCAGAGGGCTACGTCGAGCTCGACAACCAGGCCGTCACCGCCCCCGCCGGGCAGGGCACCGGAATCACGGTCGACCGTCCGGTGGGCACCAACACCATCAGTGTCACCGGGTCGCTGTCGGTGAACGCCGGACCGGTGGTGGCCGTGCGCACCGTGGACGAGCCCGCCGGGTTGGCCGGGCACCTGTTCGCGCGGGCCCTGGAGGAGAACGGGGTGGCCGTGAAGGGCGAGGTCGCCCAGGGCGAGGTGCCCGCCGAGTGGCACCGGCCCAGGGTGGTGGGGGAGCACACCTCCATGCCGCTGAACGAGGTCCTGGTCCCGCTCATGAAGTTCAGCAACAACGGGCACTCCGAGATGCTGACCAAGACCCTCGGGCGCGAGCTCCAGGGTGAGGGTTCGTGGGAGGCGGGGCTGGCGGCCCAGGAGACCGCGCTTCAGGAGGCGGGCGTGGACACCTCGGACCTGGTCCTCACCGACGGCTCCGGGCTGTCCCGGGGCAACCGTGTCACCGCGAACACCGTCGTCGACCTGCTCGACAGCGCCAAGGACGCCGCCTGGTACGAGGAGTGGCACCACTCGCTGCCGGTGGCGGGCGACAGCGACCCGTTCGTCGGTGGCACGCTGGCCAACCGGATGCGCGGCACCGCCGCCGAAGGAGCGGCGCAGGCCAAGACCGGCACGATGACCGGGGTGAGCGCCCTGTCGGGCTACGTGCAGGGCCCGGACGGCGCCGAGCTGTACTTCAGCATCGTCAACAACGAACACACGGGCGGTGCGCCCACCGGCGTGCAGGACGCCGTGGTGGTCAGGCTGGCCGAGTACGTGGGTAACCAGGCAGGGTCGGGCACGGTCGCCCTGCGCGGCGGAGTCACGGACGGCGGAGCGGTGGAGTGCTCGTGGGAGCTGACCTGCTGATCCTCTGATCCGCAGAGCTGAGCGGAGGGGCCCACGGGAGAGGAATCCCGTGGGCCCCTCAGCGTTGTGCGTGGCCACCCGAAGGGTTCTCCCGTACGAGCCCTGCTACCTCACAGCGCTGCTCACGCCAGGGTCGCCCGGGCATCCCTCTCGGCCCTTTCGGCCCGAACGATCTGCCGCGCACGTGCGGTCGGCCAGATCAGGGGAAGGGCGGCAACGAGACAGAAGAGAAGGCCGAACCCGCCAGCCGCGAACAAGAGGGTGGGCAACATGACAACCAGGGAAAGCAGACCGGCGACGAGGATGGGGCGGGCTCTATCACTATGTCTTGCTAGTGCGGAAGAGAGGCCGACAACCAGGATGAATAAGGGTAAACACAGGGCGATCGCTCCCGCGACCACAGATCCGGGCATGTAGGCTCTTGAGAACCCTGCGGTGAGAGCGAACATGAGGACGCCGAGGATTGCGTAGATGAGGATCGCCGCAACGCTCGACACAATTGGTAGGGGGGCTGCGGTATCCCCTGTTTCGTGCGGTTCCTTCGGATGATCGTCGTTCTTCTCGGAAAGTGATGCCAAAAGGCCGGAAACTGCGGCAAGAAGGCTCGGTGTTACCCACATTGCGTACAGGGACCACGTGGAATCAGCCAGGGAAGGCGGCAGTGAGAAGGGCACCATCACCCAGTGCAAGAAGACGGCGACCGGTATCGGGGAGCACGCAAGAGGGACGAAGATCGACCTTCGGCTCCTCTTTGACCGGTGCAGTCCCCAGCCGGCGGAGGCGGCTGATCCTGCGAGGATCACCGCTGCCACGACGTTGGGAGCCGAAGCGAGTTCGTCCAGGGACCTTGACAGGGCGTAAATGAGGAGAGCCCCGAACGTCCCGTGCACAGTCATGGTCAGCGCGACCCAGAACCGTGCGAACAGGGCGATGCGGTTGTCATCCACTCCGACCACCGTAGCCCATCACATCAAACGGCAAAGGTCTTCTACCTTCCTCCAGCCACGCCGCCCATGTAATTGAGGGCGGCCGATTCCTCGTAGAAGTAACCGGAATGGTCGTGCCTCTCCAAGTCGCTTTTCCCGTTCTGTACATGCTGAGAATCATGGTAATTCCTTTGATTCCGCCCGGGGAGTCAGGGTCGCTGGTGAAGAATTCATCTTCAAAGAAAGAAGTCCCAAAGGTGTCTTCGATGCTCCCGGAAAGGGCGCGCCCCATATCGACGATTTCGATTATGTCCTCGTCCGAGAGGATGACATGTACGTTCTCCTCCGGTGTGCTCAACTCTGCGGCAGATTCCACACCTGCCCCTGGTCCTCCCACGAAGGCGATAGCATCAGCGTTCAGTCCGTGCTCGTCTGTGCGACTGTCTCCGTGACCCACAACCATCGTTCCCCAACTGTGTCCGAACACTGAATTGTGCGAAGGTGTGTCGTTCTCATGAGACGCCCGCAATCCTTCCTGGAAAGCAGCAAGCTCCTCTCCGGCTGCTGCAAAATCGAACTGATCGGGCGATGCGGGATGACCCTCTCCATTCAAAGGGGCGGCATATCCATGCCATGAGATAACGGCAGTGTCCCCATCGGGGATGTGCTCGTTGAGATTCCCTCCGCGTTCCATCGTCTCCGGGACGTCCTTCCAGCTGTTGGTCATTCCCGGAACCAAGGTGGCGACGTTATCGGCGGTGTCAGGGTTTCCCTCGGAGATGATCGCCCGACCAGAGCCATTAGTGAGGCTCCAGGATGTGGAAAGGGGGTAGGGGTGGTCTTCGCCAGAGACAGGGAACGTGAGCCCCCTTTATGTGCCAGAAAGTAGCCAGGAACACACACTTCGCGGACTCTGCGGGAGACTGTTGTCTCGCTGACCCCGGCTGCGCGTGCCACGGTGGGATGCTGTCGCGGCCCAGGGCGCGGGCTTCGGCCTCTTCATAATTGAATCTCGAATGCCTCGGGGCGGAACACCCGGCTCCGGATCCAGGTCGGTGGGTGGCGGGTTCGGGGAAGGGTTGTCTGGACGGTGTACTGCATGCGGTTCAGGGCGGTGTGGAGCCGGTGGAAGTCGAGGTGGGCGTGTGCATCCGCTCGCGGCTGCCGCGATACGCGCTGAGGGGTGTGGGTCAGCGGGTACGTCGGTAGGGACGGTTCTGGGTCGGGGGGGATCCTGGCCGGGGGTGAACACGAACTTCACGGGTCGGCCTCTCCACTTCCGGCTTCACGCGCGTCTCGCTTGCTCCGTGTTGAGTGAATGCGCCATGGGGAGGCACGGTTTCGATTCTCACGGAATTTGTCGCGCTTGTGGGACCGCGTCCCGGCGCCTGGAGCGATCGAATCGGGTGTTACGGGAGGTCACGTGACTGCGGGGCGCTCGGGGGATGGCCGGGGCTGGCCATGTGGTTTGGGCCCCTCAGCGTTGTCCACAGGCTGGAGACGGAGGCTGTTGGTGGGTGGCCCGGGGTGGCAGTGTTGAAAGCCCCCCTCTCTCACACCCGGCTCCTCTGAAGGACGTTGATGGAAACGCTGACCGTCACCTCGGTGTTCGGCATGGTCGTCGGCCAGGTCGTGTCGCTGGTCGCGCTGGTCCTGGTCCTGCTGGGCCTGGGCAAGCTGGCCAGTCGGCTCATGGACGTGCCGTTCAACCTGCCGCGCCTGGCCCTGGCGGCGCTGGTCGGGGCTCCGCTGGGCTCGGTGGGCGCGATCCTGGCCTACTACGGCAGCTTCGAGGCGCTCAACTCCCTCGAACCGGCCGACCTGGACCAGCCCGCGTACGTGTCGCTCATGCTCTTCGCCATGGCGGTGGGCGCCATGCTCGCCTTCGTCGGCCTGGAGCTGTTGTTGCCCCGGGGCACCCGGTTCCGGCCGGTGGCCATGGTCAGGGAGGCCCGGAACTGGTTCGGGCGCCTCGGCAGGTACCGGCCCATCCTGTGGATCCTGGCCCGGCACGGGCTGGGCGGTTACGTGTTGGGGAGAAGGGAGGGGATCGACGACACCTCGGTGCAGCGGCGCCTGGCCCGTTCCCTGGTTCGCTCCATGGAGGAGGCCGGGGTGGTCTTCGTGAAGCTGGGGCAGGTGCTGGCCACCCGGCGGGACCTGCTGCCGCCGGTGTTCGTGGAGGAGCTCGGGCGTCTGCACAGCGAAGTGGCCAAGGTGCCCTTCCAGCGGATTCGCGAGTGCGTGGAGGGCGAGCTGGGCCGCCCCCTGGAGGAGGTTTTCGCCGCGTTCGACCCCGAGCCCCTGGCCGCCGCCTCCATCGCGCAGGCCCACCCCGCGCGGCTGCACGGGGGTGAGGAGGTAGTGGTGAAGGTGCAGCGCCCCGGGATCGTTCCGGTGGTCCGCCGTGACCTGGACATCATCCGCAGGTTGGCCCGCCGCTTCGACGAGTACACGGACTGGGGGCCCGCGATCGGGGTGCTCGACCTGGCCGACAGGTTCGCCGGGGCCTTGTTGGAGGAACTCGACTTCGAGGTGGAGGCCGCCAACATCGCGGCCGTCGCGGACGCCACGGGTGGTTCGGAGGTGCGCATCCCGCGCGTGTACGAGGCCTACACCGGTCGTCGGGTGCTGGTGATGGAGCGCCTGCACGGCACCCAGGTGGGCGGCGGGGACCTCTCGGCGGAGGAGGCGGAGCGCATCGCCCGGGTCCTGCTGGACTGCTTGTTGGAGCAGGTGCTGATGAGCGGGATCTTCCACGCCGACCCGCATCCGGGCAACATCCTGGTGCTCGACGGGGGCGGCGTGGGTCTGTTGGACTACGGGTCGGTGGGGCGTCTGGACGCCCGGACCCGGGAGGCCCTCCAGATGATGCTGCTGGCCATCGACCGGGGCGACGCCGTCCTGCTGACCGACACCCTGTTGGACGTGGTCGACGACCCGGGGGAGATCGACGCGGAGCGGCTGCGTCGTTCGCTGGGGCAGTTCATGGCGCGTTACCTGCACGGGAGCACCACCGCGAGCATGCGGATGTTCACCGAGCTGTTGATGCTGGTCACCCGGTTCGGGCTGGTGCTGCCCGCGGAGCTGGCCGGGGTGTTCCGTGCCCTGGCCACGCTGGAGGGGACGCTCGTGCACCTGTCGCCCGGGTTCGACACGGTGGCCGAGGCCAAGCGGTACGCCGGGGCGCGGATGTCCGAGCAGCTGGGCACCGGGAACCTGCGCGAGATGGCGTCCGCGGAACTGATCGCCCTGCTGCCCACGCTGCGGCGGCTGCCGCGCAGACTCGACCGGATCACCGACCAGCTGCACAAGGGCCGGTTCACCGTGCAGGCCCGGCTGTTCGCCCACCCCGAGGACCGAAGACTCCTGCGCTCGGTGGTGTGGCGGGCGGTCATGACGGTACTGGCCGTGGTCACGGGGTTCATGTCGGTGGGCTTGTTCAACGTCACCGAGACGCAGGGGGTGTCCTGGCCGGAGCTGGCCACGCACACCAAGGCGCTCAACCTGCTCGCTTGGGTGCTGCTGGCCGCCACGGCCATGTTCGTGCTGCGGTTGTTGGTGGACATGGTCCGGGACGGCGGTGACAGGGGGCGGCGGTGACCGGGTCAGCCGCGGATGAGGCGGCGCAGGACCCGGTGGACCTCCTCGGCGCCCGGCGGAGGGCTGGTGGTGCAACAGCACAGGAAGTAGCCGTTGGCCGCCGCGGCCACCCCGGCCCTCAGCTCGGGGTCGGGGAGGTAGGGAACGAGGAAGGCGTCCACCGCGGCCATCCAGCGGTCGGTCTGTTCGCGTAGAGCCGGGCGTCGGGCGGCGAGCAGGAAGAGTTCCATCTCGGCCAGGGCGTGGGTCCGGTCGGGATCGGTGCCCTCGGCGATGAGGGCGGCGAAACCCCGCAGGGCCTGGTCGGGGTCCTCGGGGAGGGTGTCCATGTACGCGACGTAGGTGTCGTTCACCCTGGTGAGGGCGGCGACCAGGAGGTCGTCGACGGAGGCGTGGTAGTAGGTGACGGTGCTGGGCGGGACCCCCGCTTCGGCCGCCACCCGGCGCTGGCTGACGGCGGAGACGCCGTCCCGCGTGATGACCTCCATGGTGGCGTCCAGGAGCAGGCGCCGCCGCAGCTCGCCCTTGCGGAGGCGGCCGTCACTGATGTTCTCCGGATCCCGTTCCGGTTGATTGGTGCTCACGTCACCATCCTGCCGGTCAGTGCTGGCCGCCCATCTCCAGGGCCATGACCCCGGCGATCACCAGGGCGATGCCGCCCACCTGGATCCAGGTCAGGGACTCCCCGAGGAACAGGACGCCGATGACGGCGAGGAGGGCCACGCCCAGGGCGGCCCACACCCCGTAGGCCACCCCGAGCGGCATACCTCGCTGGAGCGTCTGCGAGAGCATGTAGAACGCGCCGAGGTAGCCGACCACCACGAAGATCGAGGGCAGGAGTCTGGTGAAACCCTCGGAGAACTTCAGGGAGGTGGTGGCGAAGACCTCCAGAACGATCGCTCCGGCGAGCCAGAACCAAGGCATGGGTTCCCCCAGTCACACGGTGGGGTCGGGGTGACCCCGGAAGAAGTTGGTCGTTCGAGCAGGTTTCTCCGGAGAAACAACCTGATCGGATGACCAAGATTCTAGGTCGGGCATGATGGCAGGGCAAGCGCAGAAGCGCTTCCGGGCAGCCCGGAACCCTCCCCCCGGTGGCTCACGCCCGTACCCCCTGGGTGTATTCTCGGCGCTCCCGAGTGCGACAGTTCGCCCTCTTTCGGATAACTGCTCCATACCGATACGCACGAGATCAGAACCTTTTCCGTGCGGGAGCGTCTTACTCAGTGCAGTAGATCGGTTCCAGTTTCAGCTACGGAGGTCCAGACGTGACGGGGAAGTCCCACCCGGCGGTGACGCGGCGGTTCGGCATCGGTCTGGTGGCGCTCGCTCTCGCAGCGACCGCCTGTACCTCCGGTGACGCCGAGACGCAGAGCAACGCCGATCCCGCCGACGCCGAGCCGGCTGCGCTGAGCATCACACCGGAGGCCGGTGGCGAGGAGATCGCGCCGAACACCCCCATCCGGGTCAACGCCCAGCAGGGAGTCATCACCGACGTCAGAGTCGACCAGGTCGTGGTCGGCGAGGCGGCGGCCGAGGGCGATGGCGGAGGTGAGGGCGAGGGGGACGCCGAGGGCGGCCTCTACGCCATGACCGGCACCCTCAACGAGGACGAGACGGAGTGGGTCAGCGACTGGAACCTGCGCCCCGGCTCCGAGGTCGTGGTGACCGCGACCGCCGAGAACGACGCTGGTGAGGAGACCGAGTTCACCTCCGAGTTCACCACCGAGGAGGCCGTCGCCGGGCAGCGCCTCGAACTTGTCTCCAACTTCCCGAGCTCCGGTGACACCGTCGGTGTCGGCATGCCCGTGGTGATCAACTTCGACATGCCCGTCACCAACAAGGCGCAGGTCGAGAACTCCATGAACGTGGTCGCCGAGCAGGAGACCGTCGGCGCCTGGAACTGGGTCACCGACCAGATGGCGGTCTTCCGGCCCGAGGAGTACTGGGAGCCGTACCAGAACGTCACCGTGGACCTGAACCTCGCGGGCGTCGAGGCGTCCGAGGGCGTCTTCGGGGTGCGGAACTACCAGATCGACTTCGAGATCGGCCGAGAGCTGATCGCGACCATGCACGTGCCCGACCACGAGATGATCATCGAGATCGACGGCGAAGAGGAACGCGTCATCGAGGTGAGCAACGGGGCGGCCAACCGTCGCTTCGACACCACGACGACCGGCACCCACGTGATGATGGAGCGCTACGAGCAGCTCACCATGGACTCCGCGACCGTGGGCATCCCCGAGGACGACCCCGGCTCCTACCTGGTGGACGTGCAGTACGCGGTGCGCACCTCCAACAGTGGCGAGTTCGTGCACGAGGCGTCCTACAACGGCAACATCGGCTCGGCCAACACCTCCAACGGTTGCACCAACCTGCGGATGGACGACGCCCAGTGGTTCTTCAACAACACCCTCATGGGCGACATCCTCGACACCACCGGTACCGACCGCGAGTTCGAGTGGGACAACGGCTGGGGCTACTGGCAGAAGTCCTGGGACGAGTGGCTGGAGGGCAGCGAGACCTCCGAGCCGCAGGCGACCACCGACGGGACCCCCGGCTCCGTGCACGGCGAGGACCTGTAGCGGGTCCCGGGCAGTGAGGTAGTTCGGACGAATCCAGGGGCGTCACGGTGCCAACGGCACCGCGGCGCCCTTCGTGCTGCCAGGGGGTCGTTCAGGGCTCGGAGCGGCTCAGCCCGGCGACGACGGCGTCTATGACCAGCTCGGTGACGGCGGCCATGTCCACCGCCTCCGGGTCCAGCAGCCACTGCACCTGGAGTCCGTCCATGGCGGCCAGCACCGCCGTGGCGGCCGACCGGGCGGGGGAGTGGCCGTGCGGCCCCGGCGTGTCCGCGGCCTCCCGGTGCTCGGAGCCGATCCGGTCCAGGACCGCCGCCTCCACCTCTTGGCGCAGCACGGTGTAGCGCTTCCGGAACCACTCCTGGGCGGGGTGCTCGGCGGTGGCGCTCTCGGCGGAGAGCACCGCGTACAGCTGGGTGGTCCCCGGGCGATCGGCGTTGCGGCGGGCGGTGGCGACCAGGTGGTCGAGCATGCCGCTGCCCTCGGGGGCGGGGTCGTTGGTGTCGCGCAGCTCCAGCACCGCTGTGAGCAGGTCGGTCTTGGACCCGAAGTGGTGCAGCACCCCGGCGGGGGTGATGTCGAGCATCGCCGCGATGTCGGCCAGCGAGGTGTTGTTGAAGCCCTGGGAGGCGAACGCGTCGGCGGCGGTGCGCAGGATCTGTTCACGCCGGTTCACCCGTCGGCGCGGTGCGCGTTCGGGTGGACGCCCCTCCTCCGAACGCGTCCGCGTGGGGGTCGTCTCGCTCATGCCTGCTCTCCACTTCCTTGTACCGCGCGGGTACTCCGGGCCGGTTACGGGGGGTGCCCGCCCTCACCCCACGCTATCGAGGATTTCCGTTCGCCTCTTGCTTAATGAACATTCAGTAACTAGTCTCTCGGCGCAGTGGACGCAGATCACACGAACAAGGGGCTCCATGACTTCGGAACCGAACGAGCGCGTCGCACGGCTGTCCCTGGAGGACAAGGTGCGTCTGCTCACCGGGCGCACCGGATGGATTCTGCACGGGAACCCGGACGTCGGCCTTCTTCCGATCACCGTCTCCGACGGCCCGGCGGGGGTGCGCGGCACGGAGGCCACCCAGGACGAGCACTCGGCCAGTGCCCCCAGCCCCACGGCGGTCGCCGCCGCCTGGGACCCCGAGCTCATGGAGCGCGTGGGCCGCTTCTTCGCCGCCGAGGCCCGCCGCAAGGACGTCGACGTGGTCCTGGCCCCGGTGCTGAACCTCCACCGCTCCCCGGTCGGCGGCCGTCACTTCGAGTGCTTCTCCGAGGACCCCCTCCTGACCGCCGAGCTCGGAGCCGCCTTCGTCCGCTCCCTCCAGAGCGCGGGGGTGGGTGCCTGCCCCAAGCACTTCATCGGCAACGAGACCGAGCGGGAGCGCACCGCCTACCACTCCCGCATCGACGAGCGCACCTTCCGCGAGGTCTACCTGCCGCCCTTCAAAGCGGTGGTGGACGCCGGGGCCTGGATGGTCATGGCCGCCTACAACGGGGTGGACGACGGCTCCGAGGCCGCCAGTATCACCGACCACCGCGGGCTCCTCACCGTCCTCCTCAAGGGCGAACTCGGCTTCGACGGGGTGGTGTGCAGCGACTGGACCGCCGCGCGCAGCACCGCGCCGTCGGCCAACGCCGGGACCGACCTCGTGATGCCCGGACCCGACGGTCCCTGGGGCGAGGCCCTGGTGGCGGCAGTCCGCTCGGGCGAGGTCCCCGAGGCAGTGATCGACGACAAGGTCGCCCGGCTGCTGCGGCTGGCCGAGCGGGTCGGGAAGCTCGACCGGGACACCTCCCCGGCGGTGGAGGGCGAGGACGAGCGGCTCCTCCTGCGCGAGGTCGGTTCACGCGGTCACGTGCTACTGCGCAACGAGGGCGGCGTCCTCCCGATCGCCGCCGAGCGGGTCCGTAGCGTGGCGCTGATCGGCCCCAACGCCGTGGACGCCTACACCCAGGGCGGCGGCAGCGCCCACGTGAACTCCGAGTACCTGGTCAGTCCGGCAGAGGGGCTGCGCGAGGCGCTGCCGGACGACGTGGAACTCACCCTGGTACGCGGAGGCGACCCGCGGCACCACCTTCCGGTGGTGGCGCGACAGCACCTCACCGGGGTCGCCCTGACGCTGTTCGACGCCGCTGGGGCGACCGTGGAGGGGCCCGAGATCGCCGGTGGGGCGCTGCACGCGGGGGCGCCGAAGGAAGCCGTGCGCGCCGTGCTGGACGCCGAACTCACCCTCACCGAGCCGGGCACCCACCACGTGGAGATCGCTGCCGTGGGCTGCCACACCAGCCGGATCGACGGCGAGATCGTCAGCGGGAGCGCCGCCCCGGCCTCGGTCGACGACATCCTGGAGTCCCGTCACTCCCACCCCGACGCCCCCCGCGTGGAGGTCGAGGTGGCCGAGGGCGCGCCGCGCACGCTCCGGATCGGGGTGGAGGTGGAGGTCGGCGACTTCGGCGGTTTCGGCCGTGCGGTCATCGCCCAGCTCCGCCACCAGCCCCCCGGCATGACCGTGGAGGAGGAGATCCAGGAGGCGGTGCGCGCCGCCGAGGCCGCCGACGTCGCGGTGGTGGTGGTCGGCACCAACGACGAGGTCGAGTCCGAGGGCTACGACCGGCCCACCCTGGACCTTCCCGGCAGCCAGGACGAACTGGTCCGCCGGGTCAGCGCCGCCAACCCGAACACCGTGGTCGTGGTCAACGCCGGAGCCCCGGTCCTGCTGCCCTGGCTGGACGAGGTCCCCGCCGTCCTGTGGTCCTGGTTCGGGGGCCACGAGTACGGCCACGCCCTGGCGGACACCCTCACCGGACGGTCCGAGCCCACCGGCCGCCTGCCCTGGACCCTGCCGCGCGACCACGACGACGTCCCGATCATGGACACCCGCCCGGTGGGCGGCGTGATCACCTACGACGAGGGGGTGTTCGTCGGCCACCGCGCCTATGACCGGGACGGTGTGGAACCCCACCGCCCCTTCGGCTTCGGCCTCGGCTACACCGACTGGGAGATCACCGGTGCCGCACTGGCCGCCGACTCCCTCGGGGCCGGGACCCTCGTCGACGGCCTGGCCCCCGAGCCCCTCACCGTCGCGGTCACCCTCACCAACACCGGTGCCCGGCCCGGCCGCCACGTGGTGCAGGTGTACGTGGAGCCACCCGCCGACGGAGGCCCGACCCGACCGGTCCGTTCCCTGGCCGCCTTCGCCTCCGTGCACGCCGCACCGGGGGAGGAGGCCACGGTCAGCCTCGAACTCCCACCGCGCAGCCTCGCGGTCTGGGATCCCGTAGCTCACTCCTGGCGCACCCCGGAGGGCACCTACCACCTAGCGGTGGGCTCCTCCAGCCGTGCCATCGCGCACCGTCTCCGTTTCGACGTGGGCTGATCCCCCTCCCCCCAGCAGGTTTTCCCCAAGGAACCGGCCTGGGCCACGGGTTCCGTCGCGGCGCTCGGCGGCTGCGCGGCCCCCACCAGGGCAACTGGGACCGGAACCGCGCCGCGGGGACGCCGGGGTCACGCCGCAGTGGAGACGCGGCGACGGAAGAGCGTGTAGTCGGCGCCGCCCCTGAAGCTGGTGCTGCTCAACCGCTCGAAGCGCGCGGGGTCGAAGGCCGCTCCCTCGAAGAGGGGGCGGCCGTTCCCCGCGACGACGGGGTAGCGCTTGATCACGAGTTCGTCGATCTCGGGGAGCAGGTACCCGGCCATGGCCGGGCCGCCGACGGTGACGATCCCCAGGGGGCTCTCCTCCTTCTTGAGTGCGCGGACGGTCTCCAGCGGGTCCGTGGCCACGACGGTCACGTTGGGGTCGACGTCCGTGGGCAGACTCCGGGAGAACACGATCTGGCGCATGTGGTCGTAGGGGCTGGTCACGCCCTCGTCCAGGGCGACCTCGTAGGAGCCGCGGCCCTGGAGCATGGTGTCGAAGTGCTTGTTGGGAACGTCCAGACCCAGGTGGCCGCGTGCCACGGTGGGGAGGAGTTCGGGGTACTCGTCGACGTGGAACTGGCCGTTGTCGCCGAGCTCGCCGCCGGGGTCGGGTGCCTCGTAGAAGTCGTGCGAGTTGTCGGGGCCACAGGCGTAGCCGTCGATCGATACCGCGACGAAGTAGGTGAGGGTTCGCATGTGTCTCCTTGGAAGGGGTACTGCCTGGGCCGGATGACCACTATGATTGAAGTACTTCAATTAAAGTACTCCACGCATAGTGGTTTGCCAAGCGCTCGCGTGGGATTTCGGCGCACGAAAGGGAAAGCACATGGTCAGGAACCCGGGGCGGCGCGCCGCGCTGCTCGACGCCGCCATCGACACACTCGCCGAGGAGGGAGCGCGGGGGCTCACCTTCCGGGCCGTGGACACCCGCGCGGGTGTGCCAGTGGGAACGGCCTCCAACTACTTCGCCAACCGTGAGGACCTGCTCGCCCAGACCAGCATCCGCACCTACGAGCGGTTCATGCCCGAGCAGCAGGAGTGGGAGAACGTGCTGGAGGGGCCCCGGGACCGCGCCAAGATCGCCGAGGTCATGCGCGCCACGGTCACGCGCCTGGCCGCGAACCCGAACGTGTACCTTGCCACGCTCGAACTCCAGCTGGAGGCCACCCGCCGTCCGGAGCTGCGCGCCGACCTCACCGCGCGGGTCCGCTCCGACCTGGACGCCAACATCGCCTTCCACGAGCAGAGCGCCATGCCAGGTGGCCGCGACACGGTGCTGGTGCTGTACCTGGCCATGAACTGGCTGGTCACCGAGCACCTGACGCTGCCCGGGGTGCTGGCCCCCGAGGGGGACCTGGAGGGGCTGGTGGACCGGGTGATCGCCCAGCTCACCCTCAAGGGCTGAGGTCCGGCCCCGTGCTCGGGGCCCGGGCCGGGGTCACCAGGCGCGGACGCCGACCGGAGCGGGCAGCCGCTCCGGCAGCCAGGTCCACGTGCCGTCGTTCTCGGTGAACCGGCGCTGGACGCGGCTCACCTCGCCGATCGGGTTGCTGAACACCTCCCGCCAGTCCCCGGCCGCGCGCTCCTCCAGGTAGAGGCTGCTCGCGTCGGTCCGCAGGCGCACCGCCTGGAGGGTGTGGGAGGAGCCGTCGTTCAGCTGGATGCGGTAGTAGGCCATGGGAATCCCCTGAGTGTCGTCCTGGAAAGTGAGGACGGTGGAGTCCGGAACACGCGCGTTCGACGAAGCTGGGGGATCTGTCTCCCGGGTACGGCGAGACCTCGGGGCGGGCCGCGAGGTCGGGCCGGGGGTGTGTTGGCTCATGCGCCAAGGGCGGGAAACAGGCGCGGGTGCCGGGGCACCGTGCTGTCCGCGTGTTCGGACTCTACTCGCGCGGTGGTCGCCACACAGGGTGAACGGAGGAATCCGAAGTGAAATCGGGGAGAACGGATCCCGTTCAGTCGGTCCCCTCGGCGAGCCTCGCCCTGGCCTCCATCAGGGCGAAGCCCAGCAGGTTGCGGCCGTGCCAGAACCGGGGGCGTTCCGCGCTCTCGTCAGGCAGCTCGCCGACACGCCGCTGGGCGGGGCCTGGTGCCCCCAGAAGTGCAGGTACCTGATGCGACCCTCGACCCTGAGCAGGATCCCCACGGATCCACCGTCATGGGACGGACCGGAGGCCCCTTTTCTCAGTCGAACTGGAACGACCGCTTCGCCAGCCCGTGCCAGAAGCCGTCCACCGTGGAGGCGGCGGAACCGTGGTCGTCCAGGCTCGCGCCGAGGGCGACGAACAGCGGTGCGAAGTGGTCGCTGCGCGGGTGCGCGAGAGCGGCGGCCGGGGCCTTGTGCTGGAAGTCCAGGAGCGCGTCGACGTCGCGGTCCAGGACGGCCCGGTGGGTCCAGTCGTCGAACTCGACCGACCACGAGGGCGCGTCGCCGTGGGCCTGGCGGGACATCTCCCGGAGGTTGTGGGTGGTGAAACCGCTGCCCATGATCAGGACGCCCTCGTCGCGCAGGGGCGCCAGGCGGCGGCCGAGTTCGAGGAGGCGGGCCGGGTCGAGGGTCGGCATGGAGACCTGGAGCACCGGGATGTCGGCGTCCGGGTACATCTCCTTCAGGGGGACGTAGGCGCCGTGGTCGAGTCCCCGGGTGGGGTCCTGGTGGACGGTGCCACCCGGACCAGTGGCGAGTTCGCGGACCCGCTCGGCGAGTCCCGGAGCGCCCGGGGCGGCGTAGGTCACGTCGTAGTAGCGTTGCGGGAAACCCCAGAAGTCGTAGGTCAGCGGGGTCGCGTCCCTGGTCGCGCCGACGGTGAGCGGTGCGTCCTCCCAGTGGGCGGAGACGACGAGGATCGCCTTCGGGCGGGTGATGTCACCGGACCAGTCGGCCAGCTGACGGGTCCACTCGGGGTCGTCGGCGAGGGGCGGTGCGCCGTGGCTCAGGTACAGCGTGGGCATGCGAGTCGCCATGACGACCTCCGGGATCGGGGTTGTGGACCGTGTTCGGTTCCAACACAATTGAACGCTCAAGTATTTCTGGGGGCACAGGTCCGATGGCCGAGACGCGCTGGCTCGACGATGGCGAGCAGCACACCTGGCGTGCCTTCCTGATGGCCGTCAACCTCCTCGACGGCGCACTCGACCGTCAGCTCCGGCATGACTCCGGGCTGCCGCACGCGTACTACCAGATCCTGGCCATGCTGTCCGAGGCCCCGGGGCGTGAGCTGACGATGACCCGGCTGGCCCGCCTGCTGCGGTCGTCGCCGAGTCGGCTCTCGCACGCGGCCGCGCGGCTGGAGGGCGACGGGATGATCCACCGGTACAAGCGGCCGGAGAACCGGCGCACCGTGATCGTGGAGATCACGCCGCTGGGGATGAAGGCGCTGGAGGACGCGGCGCCGGGGCACGTGCACGAGGTGCGGCGGGTCCTGTTCGACACGCTCAGCGCCGAGCAGGTGGGGCAACTGCGGGCGATCTCCGAGTCCATGCTGTCCGCGCTCGATCCGCAGGGCGAGGAGCCCAGGTACCCGGACCCCGACGGGGTCGGCGTCCGGGACTGATCCGGGTTCTGTTCTCTGCCCTGACCAGGGTGAACGGGGGACGGGTCCAATTCGCTCGCGCGGACGCTATGTGTTGGCACGGATACGTACTAACATATTGCTTCCCGGGAAAAGGTTGTGACCTCAAGCTTTGGAGCTGGACTCCCACGAGATCCACCTGATCCCGGGATACCCGCTCACAGCAGAACAGGAACAACCATGACCGAATCTCTCAGAATCAGGATCGGCGATCTCACCGCCCTGATCGCCAGGGTCGTCATCGGGGTCGTCTTCGTCATCCACGGCCTGCCCAAGGCCACCGACCTGGGCAGCGCCGCCCAGGGCTTCGAAGCGCTGGGTGTGCCCTTCCCCGTGCTCTCCGCATCCATCGCCGCGGCCGTCGAGGTGGGCGCCGGCGTCGCGCTCGTCATCGGGTTCGCGCTCCCGCTCGCGGGCCTGTCCCTCGCCCTGATGATGGTCGGGGCGTACTTCTTCGCCCACGTCGGCGCCCCGCTGGTCGGTGGCTACGAGCTGCCGCTGGTCCTCGGCGTCGCCGCGCTGGCCCTCGGGTTCTCAGGCGGGCGTCACGCGGTGGACCGACTGATGCCCTGGGGCCGCGTCCGCCAGGCGCGCGGAACCGAGGAGGCCGTGTCGGCCTGAACCGCACGGACTGATTCGGCATCCGTCCTGACCAGGGGCCCGTGACTTCACCCCGGTCGGACTCGCACCGCTGACGCGGCCGCCCACACCGGTGCTGGGCGGCCGTTCGTGCTGTCCGGGGCCAGGGGTGGGGCTCAGTGGACCGTGGATGCCGGACATGCTGGCGTGGCCGAAGGACACTTCGCGTGGCGGCAGGGAGGGTCCGTGTTTCGTGACAGGTTTCTCCGGGTGGGGAGAAGCGACCCAGGCTTCGTGTTCAACGTGAAGCGTGTCGCGGCTGGTCGAGGTGGGTGGCGAAAGCAGCGGCGAGGGAGGGCGCGGCCCCAGGCCTGCAGTGGACGGTGGGGCGTGTCGCGGCTGGTCAAGGTGGGTGACGAAAGCAGCGGCGAGGGAGAGTGCGCCCCCAGGCCGGTGTTCAACGGTGGGGCGTGTCGCGGCCGGTCCAGGTGGGTGACGGAAAAGCGGCGGCGAGGGAGGGTGCGCCCCCAGGCCTGCAATGGACGGTGGGGCGTGTCGCGGCCGGTCCAGGTGAGTGGCGGAAAAGCAGCAGCGAAGACACAAGTGGGGATTCGCCTAGCACACGAACACGACACACAACGGGTTATCCACAATGGCCGATCGG
>NZ_LAVM01000023.1:0-70943 GCF_001083815.1 Nocardiopsis sp. SBT366
CCGCCCCCGAGATCGAGACCCCGCCCCCGTCCGCAGGGCGGATGGTCCGCCTACGCGCCCGCCTGGCCCGCTCGCAGGGCTCCTTCGGCCAGGGGCTGCTCAGCCTCCTGTCCGCCAAGAACCTGGACGAGGACACCTGGGAGGAGATCGAGGACACCCTCATCACCGCCGACATCGGTGTCACCGCCGCCAGCCAGATCGTGGAGAACCTGCGCACGCGGGTCAGGGTGCTCGGCACCCGGGAGACCGACGAGGTCCGCGCCCTCCTGCGCGAGGAACTCCTCAAGCAGATCGGCACCGACACCGACCGCGTCGTGCGCACCGAACCCCACGGCGACCGACCGGCGGTCATCATGATCGTGGGCGTCAACGGCACCGGAAAGACCACCACGACCGGCAAGCTCGCCCGCGTCCTGGTCGGTGACGGCCGCAGCGTGGTGCTCGGCGCCGCCGACACCTTCCGCGCCGCCGCCAGCGAACAGCTCCAGACCTGGGGCAGCCGGGTCGGTGCCCCGGTCGTGCGCAAGGACGAGGGCGCCGACCCCGCCAGCGTGGCCTTCGACGCCGTCGCCCGCGGCATCGACGACGGAGTCGACACCGTGATCATCGACACCGCCGGACGCCTGCACACCAAGACCGGCCTGATGGACGAGCTGGGCAAGGTCAAGCGTGTGGTGGAGAAGAAGTCCCAGGTCGACGAGGTCCTGCTCGTCCTGGACGCCACCACCGGCCAGAACGGACTGCGCCAGGCGCGCGTGTTCGCCGAGGTCGTCAACGTCACCGGCATCGCCCTGACCAAGCTCGACGGCACCGCGAAGGGCGGCATCATCGTCCAGGTCCAGCGGGAGCTGGGCGTACCCGTCAAGCTCGTCGGACTCGGCGAGGGTCCCGACGACCTCGCTCCCTTCGACCCCGAGGTCTTCGTGGACGCCATCCTCGGCTGACCCGGGGGCACCACGAGCACCAGACGGCCGGACACCCGTGACACGGGGGTCCGGCCGTTCGTCGTTCGTCCTCCGAGCACGGCTTGTTCATGACGGCTTAACACTCCGAGCCGCCCTTTTACGCCTGCGCAACACGTCGGGTCCGGCCGGGAAACACCCGGGCCGGAAGGTGGTCGCCGTGGCCAGCGCATCGGGCCCGAAGACGCGCTCGCTGACCGCCGCATCTCACGACCATCCCCCGTCCGTGCAACGGAGGCGACGAAATGATTGACTCAGGCAACACCGCGTGGCTGCTGATGAGCGCCGCGCTGGTGATGCTCATGACCCCGGGCCTGGCCTTCTTCTACGGAGGCATGTCGCGGGCCAAGAGCGTCCTCAACATGATGCTGATGAGCTTCGGCAGCATCGCCATCATCAGCGTCCTGTGGGTCCTGGTGGGCCACTCACTGACCTACGCGCCCGGCCACGGCGCCCTGGAGATGTTCATCGGAGGCTTCGACTACGTCGGCCTCAGCAGCATCATGACCGAGGTCGAGCCGATGGACGGCACCGACGGCGGCTACCCGCTGCTCGTCGACGCGGGCTTCCAGCTGATGTTCGCGGTCATCACCGTGGCCCTGATCAGCGGCGCCATCGCCGACCGCGCCAAGTTCGGCGCCTGGCTCCTGTTCGCCCCGATCTGGGCGCTCCTCGTGTACTTCCCGGTGGCCCACTGGGTCTGGGGCGGCGGCTGGATCGCCAGCATGCACGAGTTCACCGGCCTGCCCGAGGTCATCGACTTCGCGGGCGGCACCGCGGTGCACATCAACGCCGGGGCCGCGGCCCTGGCCCTGGTCCTCGTCCTCGGCCGCCGCAAGGGCTTCGGCTCCGAGTCGATGCGCCCGCACAACCTGCCGTTCGTCCTGCTCGGCGCGGCCCTGCTGTGGTTCGGCTGGTTCGGCTTCAACGGCGGCTCCGCCTACGCGGCCAACGAGCAGGCCGCCCTGGCCCTGGTCAACACCCAGGTCGCCACCGCCGCCGCGACCGCCGCCTGGATGCTGGTCGAGCGCCTCCGCTACGGCAAGGTCAGCGCCCTGGGCTTCGCCTCCGGCGCCATCGCCGGGCTCGTCGCCATCACGCCCTCGGCCGCCAACGTCACCCCGGTTGGCGCGATCATCGTCGGCGCCCTGTCCGGCGCGATCTGCGCCTACGCCATCAGCTGGAAGTTCCGCTTCAAGTACGACGACGCCCTGGACGTCGTGGGCATCCACATGGTCGGCGGCATCGTCGGCTGCCTCGCCCTCGGTTTCATCGCCTCCGCCGCCGTGCCCGGCGGCGGCGACGCGGGCCTGTTCTTCGGCGGCGGCCTCGGCCTCCTCGCCGCCCAGGCGATCTCGGTGATCGGCGTCATGGTCTACACCTTCATCGTCACGTGGGTCATCGCCAAGGTCATCGACCTGCTCATCGGCTTCCGTATCGCCGAGGAGGTCGAGACCAACGGCCTGGACCACGAGCTCCACGCGGAGTCGGCCTACGCCTTCGACGAGCTCGACGAGATGGAGGAAACGACGGCCTCCTCGCCGACGCCTCCGGGCGAGGAGGCTGCCTCACCGCGGGTCGGGTCCTAGCTCTCAACGTCGAGGCGACCGGTCCCGGACCACCGAAACGGTGGGGCGGACAGAGGGGTCGACGGGGGATTTCTCCCCGTCGGCCCCGTTCGCGTTGTGGCTGTTCCGGCCGCCCACCAGTCGCGGATTCCACTGATTTGTGCGTGTTCATGGAGTGGTGTTGGCAGTGGCGCGTGCTCGCGTTCGATACCCTTTCTGGGCGGTGCGGCGGCCAACCCGGTCTCGGGGGACGGCGAAGGGCGCCGGGATGGGCCGACCCACGGGGGCCCACCGGACGCGACCGGCTGGGCCCGCGCCCGCGTCACCACGTCGCGGAGAGGCAGGGCGGTGAAAGACGCCCGGGACCCTCCCACGACCTTTTTCTTCACGCGCATTCGGATCAGCACCCCACAGGTCGGGGTCAGGAGGCAAGATGGCGCCGGTTACGCACAACAGGGGTCGCGGACGCGGACGGCTCGCCCTCGCCGCAGTGGGCACGATCACCGCGCTGGGACTGGCCGGATGCGGCTTCGGCGGCGACGACGACGAGCCCGCTCCCACCGAGGAGACTGCCGAGCCGGTCGACGCCGCACCCCTGCTGGAGCAGGCCCTGGCGGACCTGGCCGACTACCCGGCGCTCACCGCGGACGGGCAGGTCGCCCACACCGTGGGCGGGGACATCCAGGAGACCACCGTGACCGTCGCCGACGGCGGCGCGACCAGCGGCACCGTCCGCGCCAACGGGGTCGAGGCGGAGATGATCGCCGCCGACAGCAAGATCTTCCTGCGCGCCGGTGAGGAGTTCTGGCTCGACAAGAACGTCTTCGGGCCCGACAGCGACCAGTTCGACGGCGCCTGGGTGCGCTCCTCCACCGCGCAGGCGGGCATCAACCCGCAGAACACGTTGGCCCCGCCCGCGCTCGCGGCGATCCTGGAGGAGATCGGTCTGGAGGGCGACGAGGCCGTCGAGGAGACCCTCGACGACACCCGCGCCTACAAGGTCGACCTCAACGGCGAGCGCAACCAGCTGTGGATCGACGCCGAGACCAACCAGGTGCTGCGCGTCGAGGTCGAGGAGCTCGTCCCCGAGGGCGGCGAGAACGGGCCGCAGGTCCGCCTGGACATCGCCCAGGCCGACGAGGCCGCCGCCGAGGAGCTCTACGACAACCTGACCACCGTCACCGAGGACGAGCTCACCGGCTCCCGTGACGCGCGCATCGAGGTGAGCTGGGACGGCCAGCCCGAGATGGAGTGCGTCGACGGTCCGCACTGCACCTGGTCCGGCACCGTCCGCGACGCCGGCGCCTCGGGCAGCGGCACGGTCCTGGTCCGCATGGACGTCACCTTCACCCAGGACCAGATCGGCGACGAGGAGTGCTCCGACAGCGGCTCCCTGGAGGCGGGTGGCTCGCTCGCCCTCTCCTGTGATGCCAACTACAACATCGTCACCTCCGAGCCCAAGACCTACGAGGACATCCAGGGCGAGGCCCGCCTGTCCACCCGTGGGCTGGGCGGCGGACAGCAGGAGGAGATGCTCGCCGCCCTGGCCGAGCAGCGCGAGGCCACCCTGGCGGGCGACACCGAGGAGTCCGAGGAGTCCGAGGGCGCCGAGGAGAGCGAGGGCGCCGAGGCGCAGGAGACCGAGGGCGAGTAGCCCCGGACGACACAGACCCGGACCCCACGGACCCGGACCGCACTTGCGTGCGGGTCCGGGTGCCCGCGAGGCGGGAACCGGGCGGGGCGCTCCCCCCGCCCCT
Organism: Nocardiopsis sp. SBT366; assembly: GCF_001083815.1. NCBI lineage: Bacteria > Bacillati > Actinomycetota > Actinomycetes > Streptosporangiales > Nocardiopsidaceae > Nocardiopsis > Nocardiopsis sp. SBT366. The sequence continues at coordinate 4,288 of NZ_LAVM01000023.1, forward strand.
TCCGTGCCGGGGGTCGTCCCGGCCGGACCTGGGCTTCGTGCCCGGTGACGGCGGGGCGGTAGGCTAGGAAGTCAAACCCGACGACGAAGGACTGGCCAAACTCGTGTTCGAGACGCTTTCCGACCGGCTGACATCGGTCTTCTCCTCGCTGCGCGGCAAGGGGCGGCTGTCCGAGGAGGACATCAACGCGACCGCGCGCGAGATCCGTCTCGCGCTGCTCGAGGCGGACGTGGCGCTGCCCGTGGTCCGCGAGTTCATCTCGCGGATCAAGGAACGCGCCCGCGGTGAGGAGGTCTCCAAGGCCCTCAACCCCGCCCAGCAGGTCATCAGGATCGTCAACGAGGAACTGGTCGAGATCCTCGGTGGCGAGACCCGGCAGATCCGCTTCGGCAAGACGCCGCCCACCGTGATCATGCTCGCCGGTCTTCAGGGCGCCGGTAAGACCACCCTCGCGGGCAAGCTCGCCAAGTGGCTCGCCGCCGACCGCAACACCCCGCTGCTGGTCGCCGCCGACCTCCAGCGCCCCAACGCCGTCACCCAGCTCCAGGTGGTCGGTGAGCGCGCGGGCACCCCCGTGTTCGCTCCCGAGCCCGGCAACGGCGTGGGGAACCCCGTCGACGTGGCCCGCGAGTCCATCGAGCACGCGCGGCGCAACAACCACAACGTCGTCATCATCGACACCGCGGGCCGCCTCGGTGTGGACACCGAGATGATGCAGCAGGCCGCGGACATCCGCGACGCGGTCAACCCCGACGAGATCCTCTTCGTCGTCGACGCCATGATCGGTCAGGACGCGGTCAACACCGCCCAGGCCTTCCTGGACGGCGTCGGCTACGACGCGGTCGCGCTCACCAAGCTCGACGGTGACGCCCGCGGCGGTGCGGCCCTGTCCATCCGGCACCTCACCGGCCGCCCGATCATGTTCGCCTCCACCGGCGAGAAGCTCGAGGACTTCGACCTCTTCCACCCGGACCGGATGGCCTCGCGCATCCTGGACATGGGTGACGTCCTCACCCTCATCGAACAGGCCCAGCGCACGTTCGACGAGGCCGAGGTCGAGAAGATGGCCTCGACCATGGCCTCGGACGACGACTTCACGCTGGACGACTTCCTCCAGCAGATGGCGATGGTCCGCAAGCTCGGCCCGATCGGCAACCTGCTCGGCATGATGCCCGGCATGGGGCAGATGCGCGAGCAGATCGACGGCATCGACGACAAGGACCTGGACCGCATCCAGGCGATCATCCAGTCGATGACCCCCGGTGAGCGCGCCAACCCGAAGATGATCAACGGCTCCCGCCGTCTGCGCATCGCCAACGGCTCCGGCACGCAGGTCAGCGACGTCAACGGCCTGGTCACCCGCTTCTTCGAGGCGCAGAAGATGATGCGCAAGATGAAGAGCGGCGGCGGCGTCCCGGGGATGCCCGGCATGCCCGGGATGGGCGGCGGCAACAAGAAGAAGGCCAAGGCCCAGTCCAAGAAGGCGAAGAAGGGCAAGCAGCGCAGCGGCAACCCCATGAAGGCCCGCCAGCAGGAGGCCGACCGCGCGGCCGAGCGCAAGCGGCGCCAGGAGGAGGGCGGCCAGGAGATGCCGCAGCTGCCTCCGGGCCTCGGCGGAGGCGGCGCCGACCAGCCCACCCTCCCGCCCGGTTTCGGCGGCCCGAACATGCCGGACCTGTCCAACTTCAAGCTGCCGAAGAAGTAGCAGGCAGGGCACGGCGACAGTGACACCCACCACGGCCCGCCCGGGACATCCCGGGCGGGCCGCGGTCGTTCTCGAACCGGGCCGCGCGCACGGTGGTGTCCTGTCCAAGGAACACGTCCGCGTCTGGCACAATGAGTAGTCGACTAACGGTGGCCGGGTCAGCCCTCTAACTAACCCGCCGCCCACGTCCTGCCTCGACGGGTTCCACAACCCCACGTGGGTCGCCCATCAGGCGCTAACACCGTTATACGGGAGAAGACCACTCCAGTGGCTGTCAAACTGAAGCTCAAGCGTATGGGCAAGATCCGTACGCCCCAGTACCGTGTCATCGTCGCCGACGCCCGCAACAAGCGTGACGGCAAGGCGATCGAGGAGATCGGCAAGTACCACCCCAAGGAGCACCCGAGCCTCATCGAGGTCGACTCCGAGCGGGCCCAGTACTGGCTGTCCGTCGGCGCCCAGCCGACCGACGCGGTGAAGGTCCTCCTGCGCAAGACCGGTGACTGGCAGAAGTTCAAGGGCCTGGCCGCTCCGGCGCCGCTCCAGGTCGCCGAGGCCAAGGACCCCGAGGCCAAGGACGCCGCCTTCCAGGCCGCGCTGAAGGAGCTCGTCCTTCCCGGTCAGGAGAAGAAGACCAAGAAGGCCGAGAAGAAGACGGACAAGGCGGCCGACAAGCCCGCCGAGGCCGCCGAGGCTGAGAAGAAGTCCGAGGGCGAGGCCTAATCGTGCTGGAAGAGGCGCTTGAGCACCTCGTGAAGGGGATCGTCACGAACTCCGACGACGTCCAGGTGAGAGCCAAGCGGCTCCGCAAGGGCAAGGTTCTGGAGGTCCGGGTCCACCCGGACGACCTCGGCAAGGTCATCGGCCGCAACGGCCGGACCGCCAAGGCACTGCGGACCGTCGTCGGCTCCCTCGCTGGCGGCCGGTACGTCCGCGTGGACCTGTTGGACCTGAACGAAGTGCGCTGACGCGCCTCTGGGGGCGCCGACCGCTGACGGTCGGCGCCCCGCACTCGTGCCCGGGGACCGTGTGAACGGCCCCGGGCACGCTTTTCCCCGGGGCGGCTCCCCGCCCGGGGACACCGAGGGGGACCCGGGCGCCGGGACACCTCGTGTGACGTCCGGGGATCGAGGATCGACCAAAGGAAAGCACTGCTCATGCGACTCGTGGTGGGCCGGATCGGCCGCGCGCACGGTATCCGCGGCGACGTCGCCGTCGACGTGCGCACCGACGACCCCGACGCCCGGTTCACCGTCGGCGCCGTCCTCCAGACGGATCCGGTCTCGACCGGTCCGCTCAAGGTGGCCTCGACGCGCCGCCACAGTGGCAGGCTGCTCATCCGCTTCGAGGGCATGGCCGACCGCGACGCCGCCGAGACGCTGCGCGGCACCCTCCTCACCGTGGACTCCGAGGACATCGCCCCCCTGGACGACCCCGACGAGTTCCACGACCACGAACTGATCGGCCTGACCGCCGTCACCACCGAGGGCGAGACCGTGGGTGAGGTCGAGGACGTCCTCCACCACGCGCAGGACGTGCTGGTCATCGCCGCCGAGACCGGCGGTCACGAGATCCTGGTGCCGTTCGTCGCCGCCCTGGTCCCCGAGGTCGACGTCGCTGGCGGTCGGATCGTGCTCGACCCGCCGCCCGGCCTGCTCGACCTCCAGAACACCGACTGAACGAGTACGCAGTGCGCATCGACATCATCAGCATCTTCCCCGACTACTTCGCTCCCCTCGACCTCTCGCTGATCGGCAAGGCACGCGAGGCGGGCCTGCTCGACGTGCGCGTCCACGACCTGCGCGACTGGACCCACGACCGGCACAACACCGTCGACGACACCCCCTACGGCGGCGGTCCCGGCATGGTCATGAAGCCCGAGCCGTGGGGCGAGGCCCTCGACGAGGTCGTGGCGGGTCGGCCGACGCGGCTGGTCCTGCCGACCCCGAGCGGACGACCCTTCACCCAGGCCGACGCCGAGCGGCTCGCGGGGGAGGAGAACCTGGTGTTCGGCTGCGGCCGGTACGAGGGCATCGACTCCAGGGTCGCGGCGGACGCCGCCGAGCGGATGCCCGTCGAGGAGATCAGCATCGGTGACTACGTCCTCAACGGGGGTGAGTCGGCCACCCTGGTGATGGTGGAGGCCATCACCCGGCTGCTGCCCGGCGTGCTCGGCAACCGGGAGTCGCACGTCCAGGACTCCTTCGCCTCCGGTGGCATGGAGCACCTGGTGGAGGGGCCGGTGTACACCAAGCCCGGCACGTGGCGGGGCCAGGAGGTGCCGCCGGTGCTGCTCTCCGGGAACCACGGTGCGGTGGACCGCTGGCGCCGTGACCAGGCGCTGCGCAAGACCGCCCGCAACCGGCCCGACCTGGTGGCGGCCACCCCGGCCGAGGCCCTTGACAAGCGGGACCGTGAGGTCCTCGCCGAGGAACGGACCGCACCGACCTCGTAGAGTGTGGTGAACGGCCGGTTCGGGACGGCCGGGATCATGTGGCAAACTGGGTGAGTTCCCCTCTGGTGACCCCAAGGCATCCGCATGCCGGCGGTACGACGTCGGCCTCTGTGTCGGTCACCGGGTGGTTCCACAGTTCAGACCCAACAGGGCCTCGCCCGCGCACCCCCTCCCCGGAGCAGCCGGGGGGCAGGACGCGGCGCGCTATTGATGAGGATTCGCGAGATGCACACCGCCATTCAGGAGCTTGAGAAGGCTCAGCTTCGCACCGACATTCCGGACTTCCGTCCCGGTGACACCCTCAACGTCCACGTCCGCGTGACCGAGGGCACCCGTACCCGTGTCCAGGTCTTCAAGGGCGTCGTCATCCGCCGTCAGGGCGCGGGCAACCGCGAGACCTTCACCATCCGCAAGGTGAGCTACGGCGTGGGCGTGGAGCGTACGTTCCCCATCCACACGCCGGCCGTCGAGAAGTACGAGGTCGTCGCCCGCGGTCGCGTGCGTCGCGCCAAGCTGTACTACCTGCGCGACCTGCGCGGCAAGGCCGCCCGCATCCGCGAGCGCCGCGAGCCCGTCAACAAGTAGGCTCTGGCTGATCCGGCCGGAACCATGCCGCCCCGCCGGGCGGCAGGATAGGCTTTCGGCCGATGAGCAAAGACGAGAGGGACCTCGGCTCGGACGCGGTCCCGGACGAGGATTCCGCCCGGCCCGGCCCGGAGGAGCACAGCTCCGCCACTGGCTCCCAGACGCATGAGCGCCTGGGAGCCAGTGGTGTATCCGACGCCGCTGGTCAGGGGCCGGAGGAGAGAGCTGACGCCGACATGAGCCAGTCCCAGAGCAGTGCGAAGAAGGGGTCGTTCTGGAAGGAACTCCCCATCCTGATCGTGATCGCCCTCGTGCTGGCGTTCGTGATCAGGACCTGGGTGATGCAGGCGTTCTACATCCCCTCTTCGTCCATGGAGAACACCCTGCTCGTGGGTGACCGGGTCCTGGTGAACAAGGTTGTGTACCAGATCCGCGACATCGAGCGCGGAGAGGTGATCGTGTTCAACGGCGACGGGTCGTGGGACGATCCGACCGTCGTGCAGCCGCCGGAGTCGACCAACCCGGTCAGCCGCGGCTTCACCTGGGTGCAGCAGCAGCTCGGCGCGGCGCCCACGGGCAAGGAGTACATCAAGCGGGTCATCGGTCTGCCCGGTGACACCGTGGAGTGCTGCGACGAGCAGAACCGGATCCTGGTCAACGGCGTTCCCCTGGAGGAGGACGACTACCTGTATCCGGGCAGCGTGGGGAGCCACACCGAGTTCGGTCCCATCGAGGTGCAGGAGGGGTACCTGTGGCTGATGGGTGACCACCGGGCCATCTCCTACGACTCCCGCATGAACCAGAACAACCCCGGGGGCGGGGCCGTACCGATCGACCACGTCGTCGGACGGGCCTTCGTCATCATCTGGCCGTTCAGCCAGGCCGGCGGGCTCGGCGTCCCGCAGACCTTCGACGAGCTGAGCGGGTCCGAGGACTGAGCCGGTGGCCGAACCGGGCCGAACGATTTCCGGGTATCGTCGCAGGTCATGGCCTTACTTTCGGGTCAAGTGACCGATCCGTCGAAGGAATTCCGCTCGACGGGGCACAAAAGCCCGTTGCGTGACGCATGATGGAACTCGGATCGTATCGGCGTTCCCCGAACGCGTGGAGCCGTCTCCGGTGGGTACCAGCCGGGTGGCGGAGGTGTTGCCACGCCAGGGGGACCGGCACATCATGACCGGAGAGTGCTGACGAAAGCGAGCGCGCACATGAGTTCTGAGGACCTGGAGAAGTACGAGGCCGAGATGGAGCTTCAGCTCTATCGCGAGTACCGCGACGTCGTCGGACTGTTCGGCTACGTGGTGGAGACCGAACGGCGTTTCTACCTCACCAACCACGTGGACCTCCAGCCCCGCTCGACGGAGAACGGGGAGATGTACTTCGAGGTCGTGATGGAGGACGCCTGGGTCTGGGACATGTACCGCCCGGCCCGGTTCGTGCGCAACGTGCGCGTGGTGACGTTCAAGGACGTGAACGTCGAGGAGATCACCAAGTCCGACCTGGAGATGCCCCCGGCGGACGGCGGCGGACCCGCGGAGTAGCGGTCCGGCGGCGCCCCTCCCTCCTTCTTCGTGGAGCGGGTTATCCACAGGAGAAACTGACCCCTGGCGCGCCCGGCCCCGATCACCGACCGTGGTTACGGGAGGTGGTCGCCGGTGGATCGGTGGGCCGAGTACCGAAGGAAACTGGGACGCCGCGGTGAGGAGCTCGCCGCGGCCTACCTCGAACGGGCCGGGATGCGGGTGCTCGCCCGCAACTGGCGGGCCCCGGGCGGCGCCGGGGAGATCGACATCGTGGCCCGGGACGGGCCCTTCCTGGTGGTCGCCGAGGTCAAGACCCGTGGTTCGCTGCGGCACGGCCATCCGGTGGAGGCCATCACCGAGAGCAAACGGCGCCGACTGCGGGGGCTGGGCCGGTCCTGGGCCCTTCTGCACCGCTGCCCGCCCCGGCCGCTGCGGATCGACGGGGTCTGCCTGCTGGTCGCGGGCGGACGCGTGTTCGTCTCCCACGAACGGGGGATGGGCTGATGTCGCTCGCCCTCACACACTGCGTGACGCTGCTGGGCGTCCAGGGCCACATCGTCGAGGTGGAGGTGCACCTGGGCGGCGGAGAGCCCGGGGTCACCCTGGTGGGGCTGCCGGACGCCGCCCTGCGGGAGGCCCGGGACCGGATCCGCGCCGCGGTGGCCAACAGCTCCGAGGCCTGGCCCAGCGGACAGATCACCATCAGTCTGTCCCCCGCCAGCCTGCCCAAGTCCGGCAGCCTCTTCGACCTCGCCATCGCCGGTGCGGTGCTGGCCGCCGCCGGTGAGGTGCCGCCGGACCGCCTGGCCGGGACCGTGCTCATCGCCGAACTGGGCCTGGACGGTCGTGCGCGCCCGGTACGCGGGGTGCTGCCCGCCATGGTGTCCGCCGCCGAACAGGGCTTCACCCGGTTCGTGGTGGCCGCGGGCAACCTGGCGGAGGCCCGTCTGGTACCGGACGTGACGGTCGTGCCCGTGACCGACCTCGCCGAACTGTGCGGCTGGCTGCGCGGGGAGGAGGAACCGGAACCGCCCACGGAGGGGCCCGCGCCGGCCGTCGTCCCGGACCAGGGGAGCCCCGACCTCGCCGACGTGCTGGGGCAACCGGTGGCCCGGCGGGCCGTGGAGATCGCCGCCGCCGGAGGGCACAACCTGATGATGTTGGGCCCACCCGGGACGGGTAAGAGCCTCCTCGCGGAACGTCTGCCCACGGTGCTGCCCACGCTCTCCTCCACCGAGGCCCTGGAGGCCACGGCGATCCACTCGGTGGCCGGGCTGCTACCGCCCGGCGCGCCACTGGTCACCGTGCCCCCCTTCGCCGCGCCGCACCACACCTCCAGCCGCGCCTCGATCATCGGGGGAGGTCACGGCAACCCCCAGCCCGGCTGGGTGTCCAAGGCGCACCACGGCATCCTGTTCGTGGACGAGGCCCCGCAGTTCGGCCGGGGTGTCCTGGATTCGCTCCGCGAACCCCTGGAACGCGGTGAGGTGGTGATCGCCCGCTCCGCATCCACGGTGGCCTTCCCCGCCCGTTTCCAGTTGGTGCTGGCAGCCAACCCGTGTCCCTGCGCCAAGCCCGGCAGCCTCTGCACGTGTCCGTCCGGTGAGCGGCGGCGGTACTTCTCCCGGCTGTCCGGCCCGCTGCTGGACCGGATCGACCTCAAGGTGGAACTCCAACCGGTTTCGCGGGCCGAACTCCTGGCGGACCGGGCCTTCGCCGAGTCCTCCGCGACCGTGGCCGCCCGGGTGGCGCAGGCCCGTTCCCGGGCCAGGGAGCGGCTGGCGGACACCCCCTGGAGCACCAACGCGGCCATCCCCGGAGCCAGGCTGCGGCGGGACTTCCCGGTGGAGCCAGCGGCCCTGCGGGTCCTCGGACGGGCGATGGACGCCGGACAGATCAGTGCCCGAGGGGTCGACCGCGCCCTGAGGGTGGCCTGGACCCTGGCCGACCTCGCGGGCCGCGAGCGCCCCACCGAGGAGGAGACCTCCTACGCCTACGCCCTCTGGGCGGGAAGGGCGTGGTGACGGTGACCGACGAGGCACGCGCACGCGTCGGTCTGACGGCGGTGGCGCCACCCAGCCACCGCTGGCTGGGGCCGCTGGTGAACGAGCACGGGGCCGCCACAGTCTGGGCCGCCCTGCTCTCGGGGGAGCCGCCCCCGGGGCGCCCACCGCCGTCGGAGCAGGCGATGCGGAGTTGGCGGGGCTGGTCGGAGCGGGCGCGGCGGGTGGACCCGGACCTGCTGCTGGACGCCTCGGCGGAGGCCGGGGTCCGGTTCGTCGCCCCGGGAGACCCCGAGTGGCCGGGGCGGCTCGACGAGCTGCCCGTCTGCTACGGGCTCTGGGTGCGGGGCATGGGCGACCTGCGCAACCTCTGCCTGTGGTCGGTGTCGGTCGTGGGCGCGCGCTCCGCGACCTCCTACGGGCTGCACGTGGCCGCCGAGCTCTCCTGTGAACTGGCCGACCGCTCCTTCTCGGTGGTCTCCGGAGGAGCCTACGGAGTGGACGGCGCCGCGCACCGGGCGGCGCTCACCACGGGGAGCACCGTGGTGGTCCTGGCCTGTGGTCTGGACACGGACTACCCGCGCGGTCACGCGGGGCTGTTCGCGGACGTGGCTCGCACGGGGGTGCTGGTCAGCGAGTGGCCGGTGGGCCGGACCCCGCGAACCCCGGACTTCCTCGTGCGCAACCGGCTGATCGCCGCGCTCACCCCCGGCACGGTGGTGGTGGAGGCAGGGGCCCGGAGCGGGGCGCTGAACACCGCCTCCCACGCGACCGACCTCCACCGGGTGCTGATGGCCGTCCCGGGGCCGGTGACCTCGCCGATGTCGGTGGGCTGTCACCGTCTGCTCCGCGAGGGCCGGGCCAGCTGCGTGACCCGCGCGGACGACGTGGTGGAGCTGGTCGTTCCCCTGGGCGAGGCCGTCCCCGAGGGAGCGGGTCCCCTGGTGCCCGCCGCAGAACTGGACCGGGAGACCGCACGGGTGCTCTCGGCCGTGACCCGTCGTGGCGTGGGCACCGCCGTGGTCGCCTCGAACAGCACCGGGAACCTGGAGCAGACGATCCGGGCACTGGGCATGCTGGCGGCGGCGGGCCTGGTGGAACGCTGCGAGGCGGGCTGGCGTCTCCCGGAGCGCCGTCGCTCCCGGCCTCGGTGACAGGACCGAAGAGGGCCGGTCGGAGGTCTCGGGTGCGGCCGGGACCCGTCGGTCCGAGGCGAGGCGCGCGGACACGGCGGTCCGGAGCCCGGCGGCGTTCGGTATACCCATTCGAGTAAAGCCCGCAGTAGTCAGTCTGTAACTGCGATTGGTCAGAGTGGTAGGCGTCGATTACTCGACGCGTTGTCAAACCTTGGACGAAGAAAGGAGTGAGATCGTATGTCTATCGAGTCCGGTCACCTCTCGGCAAGCCTCGGAGACCTTCCGGTCGAGGAATTCAGTTCGAGTGGCGAGGGTGTCGTCGGCTTCGGCTCCAACCAGCCCGGTGGTATCGAGTCGCTCGGTTCCACGCTGGCCATGATGGAGATCGGCGCCTCCGGCGGCGGCGAGTGCTGCAGCTGCTGCAGCTGCTGCCCCTGCTGCTGCTGCAGCTGACCCAGTGACCTGGTCGGCCGCCCCGTGCTGCGGCTGGCGGTCGGCCGGGTCGTCGGGGACCTTGGTCATGAATGCATTCAGGTGCAAACCCGCTGTAGGTGCGCTGTAAGCAGCGGCGGGGATGATGGTGCAGCACCGGGGCAGAAGGGCCTCGGTGTTCCTACGTAGAAAGGGAGGAGGTTCCATGTCGATGAAGGCTGACCAGATCTCCGCTGGTCTCGGAGACCTTCCGGTCGAGGAATTCAGCACCAGCAGTGAGGGTGTTCTCGGCTTCGGTTCGGACCAGCCCGGTGGTATCGAGTCGCTCGGTTCCACGCTGGCCATGATGGAGATCGGCGCGTCTGGCAGTGGCGGCGGCTGCTGCAGCTGCTGTAGCTGCTGCCCCTGCTGCTGCTGCAGCTGATCCGGCGGGGCGGTCCCGGTGCGGGCTTTTCCGTGCCGGGGTCGTCCCCTCGCAACAGTGAGAGAGAAGAGAAGGGCGCGGATGCGACCGAAACTCCGGCCAGATGTCTACTACGTCCCGACCGCGGACGGGGCCTTCATCATCGACAGCGCACGGTCAGTGACACTGCGTGGTGGGGCGATCTATCAGTGGGTGGAACTGCTCGCGCCGAGCCTGGACGGTTCCGTTCCGCTCGAGGACCTGACCTCTGGGTTGTCGCCCGCCCACCAGAAGATGGCCCTCGACCTGGTGGGGCTGCTCGAACGCAACGGATTCGTCCGCGACGTCAGCGATGACCTGCCGCACACGCTGACCGAGACGGAGCTCAAGCGCTACCAGGCGGAGATCGCCTACGTCGACTTCCGGTGCGACTCCGGCCCGGCGCGGTTCCAGACCTGGCGTGGCACCCGCATGGTCGTCGTGGGCAACGCCCCGCTCGCCGACTCCGCCGCCCGCGCCGCCTGGCACCTGGGCTGTAGTCGTGTTGAGGTCGTCGACCCCTCGGACGACGCCGACGCCCGGGCCGCGCGCGCCGCCGACCTCGCCGCGCTGCGGGAGGAGGACCCCACCCTCGAACTCGTCGAGACCCCGGCGTCCGACCTCGCCGCGAGCGTGTCCGCCGCGGACTTCGTGGTCGTGCTGACCGAGGACCCGGCGCTCATCGACACCGTGGCGGAGGCCTGCACGGCTCCGCTCCTGCCGGTCCTGGTGACCCGCGACTCGGCGTGGGTGGGCCCGATCCCGGGCGGTGCGGCCGGTTGGGCCGACGCCAAGGCGCGCCTGACCGACACCGGCACCCTTCCAGCCGGACCCTCGACCTGGTTGCGCGGACCCGCCGTGGGCGTGCCCGCCAACACCGCGCTGTTCGCTGCCTTCCGCGCCGTGACGGGCGCCTACCCCGCGCCGGTCTCCGGTGAGGTGGAGCGCATCGACCTGGAGACCCTGGAGTCCCAGACCGGGCGCGTGCTGCCGGTGGGCGCGGCGACGGCCCCCGTCAGCGAGGACCCGCGGGCGACGATCGACAGCGAGGTGTTCTCCCACGCCGCCGCCGAACTGTTCGACCCGCTCACCGGACCCCTCCTCGAGATCGAGGAGCACCCGGAGCAGCTGCCGCTGCGCGTCGCCGTGGCCCGCCTGGTGAAGGGCGGTCAGACCACCGACGTCCTCGGCGTGGCCGACGCCTTCGTGGAGGCCCGGCACGGCGCCACCCTGGCCGCCCTCGGCCGCCTGGCCGCCGCCCATCCGGCGAGCGGACCGGCCCGGGACCTCGTCAGCGGTGAGACCGGCCCCGTGATCAAGCCGGTGGAAATCACCGACGCCCACGTCCCCGGTATCGGAGCGGCGCTCGACCGTGAGTCCGCGCTCTCCCAGGCGGTGCTCGACTACGCGGCGGAGCGGGTCGTGCCCGTCCCCGAGCGGGCTCCGCTGATCGGCCGGGACGACCTCCCCGAACTCGTCGGTGAACAGCTGCGCCGACTGGAACTGCTCGCGCAGTCGAGCGTCCGCCTCTTCCAGCTGGACGCCGAGCTGCCGACGGTCCTCGCCGCCTCCGACGCCGGGCCGCTGACGCGCGCCTCAGGCCCGGACCTGGCGTCCGCCGCCTCGCTGGCCGTCATCCGCGCCACGACCTCCGTGCAGTGCGGTGAGAACCCCGTCACGACGCCTCCACGACCGGAACGCGTGCCCGAACCCGAGGGTTCGGCTGCCCCGCTGACCGGCCACCTGCTGACGTCCGAGGGCGCGGTCAAGCTGTTGGCCGCGCGCGGGCACCGGCTCGGGGTCGTGGAACTGGACGGCGAGCCCGCTCTGCGGACGGCGACGCCGCACCTGGTGAGGGTGGTGGAGCTGTGACCGAGTCGTTGACGGCCGCCCCCACCGTGGTGGGAACCGGTGTCCTGGCCGAGGCGCTCAGGGCCGTGGTCCCGCCGGAGTACACGGTGGTGGTCGGTGAGGACGGTGTCCTGCCGGAGATCCCCGCCGGGAGCGGGCCGGTGCTGCCGGTGCTCGCGCGTCGGGACCGGCTCTACGTCGGGCCGGTGGTGCGTGAGGACCGCCCCGGGTGCCCCGAGTGCCTGGAGTCGCGTCTGCTGTTGGCCCGGGAGTTCCCGGAGCCGATGGCCGAGATCGACCGCCGGGACCCGGAGCGGCTCCGAAGGTGGGCGCCGCCCGCGCTGACCCACCTGCACGCGGAGTTCGCTGCCGAGGTCGCTGGCAGGCTGGTCGAGCTGGACCGGGACCAGGACACCTCCGAGCGGCGGTCGGTCATGGTGGTCCGGCTGATCGGCCTCGGCGTGCGTCGTGCGGTGCTCCTGCCGGACCCGCTGTGCGCCGTGTGCGGTGCGCTGCCCGAGGACAGCCCCGAGGACACCGGGACACTCGTTCCGAGCCCCTCGCTGTCCCACAAACCGGGTTCCATGCGGACCAAGTCCCTCGTGGACGACGCGTCCTTCCTCCCCACCTACGTGGACCGGGACGTCGGCCTCGTACGCACCCTCTTCAAGTACGGCGGCGGGGTGTTCCCGAACATGACCGCGCCGCTGGGCCTGCGGAACTCGACCGACATCGAGCAGGGCATCGGCCGTACCCCCTCCTACCGGGAGTCGGGCACCGCCGCCGTGGCCGAGGCGGTCGAGCGCTGGGGCGGGATGAGCCCGTCGGGTCACCGCAGTGTGGTCACGGGTGCCTACAAGGACCTCCCCGAGGCCCTCGACCTGCGACGGCTCGGCCTGCACGACGAGCACCGCTACGACGAGGAGGGCTTCCCGTGCCAACGGTGGACCGAGGAGTCTGAGCTGGACTGGGTCTGGGGCAGGTCCCTCACCCATGACAGGCCCGTCCTCGTGCCCGAGACCTACGCCTACTACCGCACCCGGCTGGTGCGCCCGGACCGTCCCCGGTTCCTGTACGAGGTGTCCAACGGCTGCGCCGTCGGCGGTTCCATGCCGGAGACGATCCTGCACGGGCTGATGGAGGTCATCGAGCGCGACGCGTTCCTGATGACCTGGTACTCGCGCCGCACCCCGGCCGAGATCGACCTCAGCACGGCCAAGGGGACCACCGTCCCGCTCCTGCTTGAGCGCATCGAGCGGCTGACCGGGTACACGGCGCACGCCTGGGACACCACCACCGAGCACGGCATCCCCAGCGTGTGGGTGGGCGTCGTCGACGAGCAGGAGCGCGACGGTCACGCCCGCTTCCTGTGCGCGGCGGCCTCGCACTTCGACATGGAGGACGCGGTGGCGGCCGGGCTCCTGGAGCTGGCCCCGATCATCGCCCAGCACCAGGACGAGCCCGACGACGTGCAGGACCTCGCCCGGCGCATGGTCGACGACCCCGACCTGTGCACCTCGATGCTGCACCACAGCCAGCTCAACGGCAGGCCGGAGGCGCAGGACCGGTTGGCGTTCCTGTTCGACGGGCCCAAGCGGGAGATGGCCGAGCCCGACCCGAGGCTGCACACCGACGGGCCCACCGACCTGGAGGCGCTGCTCAACGACACCGTCGAGCGTCTGCGGCAGCACGGCCTGGAGGTTCTGGTGGTGGACCAGACCACTCCCGAGCACCGGGCGGGCGGTCTGTTCTGCGTGAAGGTGATCGTTCCGGGGATGCTGCCGATGACCTTCGGCAACAGGTTCCGCCGTGTGCGCGGACTCGACCGGGTGTTCGCGGCGGCGGCGAAGGAGGGCTTCGACGACGTGAACCCCGACCCGCACCCGTTCCCATGACGGACACGCACCCGAACCCGACGGCGGTACCCGTGACCGACGACGATGACGCGACCCTGGTGCGGGAGTACCTGTACGACGTGCACTACCGGTGGCAGGCGATCCACGCGGAGGGGCAGGGCGGGCTCGACGACCCCGCACGCCCCCCGCTGTTCACCCTCCCCGCCGAGCCACGGCGCAGGTTCCCGCTTCCCACCGGGCCGCGGCACCGGATCGGTCCGCTCGGGGCCGCGCTCCGGGACGAGCACACGCGTCCCGGAGCCGGCCCCGGCGGGTCCGGCCCCGACCACGGTTCGGACCTGGAACGACTGGGCGAGCTGCTGTTCTACGGCTACGGTTTCTCCCGCATGGACATCGGCCCGCAGGTGGAGTGGCCGTGGCACCGTACGGTGGCCTCGGCGCGCTGCTTCTACCCGGTCGAGCTGTCGGTGTGGTCGGACGCCGCGCCGGGCGGCGTCCACCGTTACGACCCGGCCCACCACGAACTCTCCGAGCTGCGCGACGACGTCGGCCTGTCCGACCTGGCCGCAGCCGCAGCGGCGGAGCTCGATGGCGCCCGGACCGTGCTGATCGTCACGGCCAGGCTGGGCAAGACCGCCTTCCGGTACCGGAACTACGCCTACCGGCTGGTCACCCAGGAGGCGGGGCTCGTCCTCGGCAACCTCCAGGTGGTGGCCTCGGCTCTCGGCCTGGGCGGTCACGCACGGCTCCGGTTCCTCGACGAGGCCGTCGCCCGGCTGCTCGCGCTGCCGGACGACGACTCCGAGTCGGTCCTGGCGGTCCTGCCCCTGTGGGACGGCGCGCAGGCTCCGACCGAACCCGGTCACCGCACGGCCGCTCCGGTGCCGCCGAAACGGACCGTGGTCCCGGTCGCGGGCGGCAACGGGATCGAACCGGCGCTCAGCTACCGGACCCTCGCCGTGGAACGGGCCTCGCGACTGAACGACCCGGCGGAACTGGAGCCGGTGAAGGCGCCCGTCAGCACCCCGCTGGTCGGAGCCGAAGCCGCGGCGCCGGGTTCGGACCCCGACCTGCCGCTGGCACCGCTGCGGCGGGAGAGCGGTACGGACACCGGGGCGGCGGTGGTCCGCCGCGACTCCGGGCCCGACGTGTTCCTGCCCGCCGCGAAGCCGGTGCCGTTGGGGGTCGTGGCCGACCTCCTCCTCGACGCGGTCCGACCGACCGCCGACGACCTCTGGCACGAGACGGCCCCGCCCGAGGTGGGGGTGCACGTGATCGCCGGTGCGGTCACCGACCTGCCGCAGGGCCACTACC
Source organism: Nocardiopsis sp. SBT366 (assembly GCF_001083815.1). NCBI lineage: Bacteria > Bacillati > Actinomycetota > Actinomycetes > Streptosporangiales > Nocardiopsidaceae > Nocardiopsis > Nocardiopsis sp. SBT366. The sequence continues at coordinate 19,590 of NZ_LAVM01000023.1, forward strand.
GGCTCGTGGACGGCGCCCTGCGCACCGTGAGCCACGGCGACCTGCGTCCCCCCTTCCAGGCCATGGACGTGTGGCGGACGGAGATCAACGCGCGGACCGCGCCGCTGATGGTGGCCGTCACCGCCGACACCGAGCGCCTGCTCGAACACCACCCGAGGCGTGCCTTCCGCGCGACCCAGCTGCTCACCGGAGTGGTGGCGCAGCGGGTCTCCCTGGCCGCGGCCGCGCACGGTCTGTCCGCCCGGGTGACCAACAGCTACGACGCCGACGAGTGCGCCCGCCTGCTGGGGCTCGACGGCGAACGGGAGATTCCGGTGTTTCTTCTGGTACTGGGCGAGCCCAACGCGCCCTGGCACCTGGGGACGAGGGTGCGGCCTTGATCGTTGCACGCGTAGCGGGGCTGCCCAGTGGCAGCGCGCGGGTCGGCGAACTGCCCGACACCGCCCGCCGCCTCGGCGAACTCGACGCCCTCCGGGGCGACCTGACCCGCAGGGGCGAGGAACTGGCGGACCTGATCCACGCGGCGGTGGGCGGCTGCGAGGACCGCGCCGTCCGCCGCGCGCTGCTGGCCTGCCGCCGGGCCGTCCACAACGGTCGGGCACCCAAGGCTTTGTCGGAGGCGGCGATGGCCCGGTTGTCCGGACCGGCGCGCGGACTCCACGCGCGGTTGGTCTCCGACCACGAGGCGCTGGACCGGGGCTGGGAGGACGCCCGCGAGGCCTACCGCACCGAGACGTCGGCGGCCGAACAACGGCTGGCCGACCTCGTCCGGGACGAGGACTTCCGCCGCGCCCTGGCGATGGCCAGCGACGCCCTGTACCCCGACGTCGAGGCCTGGCTCTCCGGCCCCGCGAGTGCCCCCGAACACCTCAACACCCGCCGACGGGTGGTCAACTACGTCCTGCGGACCGCGCTGAAGACCAGCCCCTTCTCCACCCTGACCACCGCCGGACCGCTGCCCGACGGCGACGGTGCCGGGCTGGAGGGCGGGGCCACGGAGGCCGTCCAGGTCCCGGCGCCGGACCGGCTCTCCCGGCACCTGGAACTCAACGCCGAGGTCGAGTTCCAGCTGGAGCGCCTGCTGGTCACCGGGCGCGGGCCGCTGTTCCTGCGGACCAACCCGACCCTGACCGTCATGGGCGAGCGCGCCATGGTCGTGCACGCTGACGGGCGCTGCGTGGGCGTGCCCGCCCGCCCGTGGTTGCTCGCGCTCGCCCGGCGGGCCGGGGACGGCGCCTCCCCGGCCGACCTCGCCGGGTTCCTCACCTCCGAGTTCGGCGCGGCCGCAGCCGAGGCCGAGTCGATGCTCGGCCAACTGGTCAGGGCCGGTCTCCTCCAGAGCGACCTCGGCGTGCCCGACCAGGCCCGGGACCGTCTGACCGACGTGGCCGACCGCCTCGGCCTGCCGGAGGCCTCCCCGGTGAGACGGGTCGGCGGGGCCGCGGGCGAGGTCGAGTCCGCCGATACACCCGCTGACCGGTGGCTCTCCCTGGGACGTCTGCGCTCGACGGTCGGCGAGGCGCTGACCGAGGCCGGGGGCGACCCCTCCCTGATCCCGGGCAAGTACCTCTGTTACGAGGACGTGCTGCCCGGCTGGACCACCGCGCCCCGAACCCCGGACTGGTCGGCGTTCGACCGCGACCTGCACCGGGTCCGGCGCCTGGTGTCGGTGTTCGACGGGGCCCTGCCCGGCCGACTGGCCATCGCGGAGCTGCTCGGACGCCGCTTCGGGACCACCGCCCGTGTGGGCCTGATGGAGGCCTGGCTGGCCTGGAACGAGGCCGCTCCGGCGAACGCCTCGGAGGGCGCCCCCGACACGGTCCTCCACGCGCTGCGTGACAACCCCTTCCACCTGGCCGACACCGGGGTGCCCCGTGTCGAGGAGCTGCGCCGGTTCCAGACCGGACTGCTCGGACTTCTCTCCCCGCCGGACGGCGGCGATCCCGCCTTCGACGCGGACACCGGAGCCCTGGACCAGCTGTTGGACGCCGGTCCCGACTGGCTGCCCCAGGACCACCCCACCACCCTGTTCCTCCAGCCCCTGGCTGACGGGTCCCTCGCGTTCAACGCGTCCGCTCCGGGGCACGAGACCGCGGGCTCCCGGGTGCGCCGCTGGTCGGAGCCGCCCGTCCCGTGCGAGGACCGGGGCGGGGACGGGCCGCTCCTGGTCGAGGTGGCGGGCCTGTTCCGCAGCTCCCTCAATCGGGTGGCGCCTCACGCCTCCCACGAACTGGTCTGGCCCGGGTGCGTCCCCTCCCTGCCCCCGGAGCGGCGGGTCCGCCCGGCGGACCTGGAGATCCGGCTGGACCCGGCCGGTGTCCCGACGCTGTGGTGGCGACCGGGCGACCGCCCGGTGGAGCTCGTCCACCGGGGGACCATGGGCCGGTTCTGGTTCCCACCCGTGTTGCGCTTCCTCCTCGACCTGACCACCCCCATGTCCGAGGCGTGGGCGCTGGTGGGGCGGGCCCGCGCGCTGTACGTCAACCCGAAACCGTCCGAGGTGTCGGTCCTGCCGCGCCTGCGGGTCGGCGGGGTCCTCATGGAACGCCGGAGCTGGATCGTGCCCCGAGCGGAGCTGGACCTGGGCGAGGGGGACGACTTCGACCGCTTCACCCGCGTGCGCCGCCGGGTCCGTGACCTGGGGCTGCCCGACGTCGTCTTCGCGCGGGCCGCCGACGTCGTCGACACCACCGAGCGGGTCATGGAGAAGGCCAAGGACCGCAAGCCGCGCCCGCTGGACCTGTGCTCCTGGTGGGGGGTCGAGGAGCTGGCCCGGCTGTCCAAGGGACGGGACCTGCTGCTGTTCCAGGAGGCCGCGCCGGACGTGTTCGGCTCAGGCCGGGTCGTGGAGTACGCCGTCGAACTACCGGGGGAGCGCCGATGAGCTGGATCACGGCCCACTGCTACTACCACCAGGACCCGGCGGTGGTGATCACCTCCGTCGTGGCGCCGACCGTGCGGGCGCTGGGGGACAGGGCGCCGCACTGGTTCTACGTCCGCTACTGGACCGGTGGACCGCACGTCAGGTTCCGCCTGTGGGTGCCCGACCCCGACGACCGCGAGACCGCGCGCGAGGAGGTCCGGAGCCGGTTCGGGGACCTGGTCGCACAGCGGCCCTCACGCGTCGAGGCGGACCCGGCCGACTTCCAGCGGCTCGCCGACCTGATCGGCAACCCCGGCGACGAGGCCGGGGCCGACATCCTCCCGGACAACACCCTCACCTGGGAGTCGTACCGGCCCGAGACGGAGCTGTACGGCGGCCCCGCGGCCATGGAACACGTTGAGGAGTTCTTCACCGCGTCCAGCCGCGACGCCCTGGCGTACGTCGGCACCCCCACCGACCCGGTGGCCCGCGCAGTGTGGTGCATGGCAAGCGGGCTGGCGACGGTCGGCGACGCGGACTGGGTCAACCGGTTCGTGGACCACATGGTCGGCCGCTGGATCGGTGAGCAGATCGGCGCCCAGTGGCAGCGGGTCGTCGACCAGTCCTGGCAGCGGTCCGGGGACCGCGTCCGCCATCTCGTCCGGCACGCCCTGACCGCCTCGCCCAGTGGCGGCGAGGGGGAGTGGCTCGGGGCCTGCCAGCGGCTCCAGGAGGGGTTGGCCGACGTGGAGGCGCGGGGCCTGCTGGAACCGGCCGAGGGGGCCGCGCCCGACGGACTCGCCCACCTGGACCGGGGGATGGCGACCCTGTCCGCGCTGCACATGCACAACAACCGCCTCGGGGTCCACATGGAACGGGAAGCACTGGTGATGGAACTGCTCAGGCTGGCCCTGGCCGACACCGTGACGGTGCGGTCGTGACCGCCGCCCGGCGACTCCGGGTCGCCTACCACGACGCCGACCCCGCGCCCCTGCTGAGGGCCGGGGTACGCCCCCTGCTCGCCGAACTGGCGGCCGAGGGCCTGCCCGCGTACTGGGCGCGGCACTGGCGCCGGGGCCCGCACCTGCGGATCGTCGTGGACGCCGACGAGGCCGCATGGGAGGGGATCGTACGCCCCGCGGCACGACGCCACCTGGAGACGGCCCTGGCCGCCCATCCCTCGACCACGGTGATCGACCCGGCAACCCTCCGTGAGACCTACCGGCTGCTCGCCGAACGCGAACGGGAGTACGGGCCGCTGGAGCCGCAGCAGCCCGACAACACGGTCGAGGAGGAGCCGCACGACCCCCGGCTGCACGTGCTCGGCTCCCACGACGCCGTCGCGCTGTTCGAGGGGTTCCACCAGCGCACCAGTGACGCGGCGCTCACCATGGCTGTGGGCGAGGGCCCCTCGCTCAGCACCCACGTCGTCGACCTCATGCTGATCATGGCCCAGGAGGTGGGCGGCTACCTCGAACGCGGATTCGTCTCCTACCGCTCCCACGCCGAGGCGCACATCATGGGCAGCCCCGACCCCCGAGCCGTCCGCGCGCTGTTCGACGAACGTTCCGCCAGGCTGCGCGAGCCCCTCGTCCAGAGGGTGCGGGCGCACGCCGAAGGGGCCACCGCCCACCTGGACGAACTCACCGTCACCGTGGGCCGCGAACTCGTGCGGGCCGCCGACGACGCCCGCCCCCTGCTCGCCGACGGCCGACTCGACCTCGACGGGCCGATCGCGAACGGCGGGGGAGCCGAGGGGGGCGACGCCACGGAGGAACAGACCCGCCACAGCGACTTCCACCGGACCCTGCGCGGCTCCGGCGACTTCGAGCGGACCCTGCGCGAGGCACCCTGGTTCCTGCGCTACCGGGTGGCGCTCAATCTCCTGTACCTGCACCTGGCGCGCATCGGCGTCCGCCCGGTGGACCGTTTCCTGTACTGCCACGTCGTCGCCGACGCGGTGGAGCAGGCCTGTGGGGTCGACGCCGTGGCGATGGTGGCCTCGGGCGCGACCGAACTCGTAGAAGGGCACTCATGAGCACGGCCGAGCGCACGACCGCGACCGACGTCGACCGGGACACCGTCCTGGCGTACCTGGCCGACCGCGAACTGCCCCAGGTGTCGGGGGCGTACCAGTTGTACCCGACGAGGGCCGGGCGGCCCGGTGTGGCCGAGCACGCCCTGCCCCGCCCCGGTCGCGGCCCCGACGGGCCCGTCGACCGCATCTCACGCATGCTGGCCACCGGCAACGGACTCGCCCGGCACCGGTTCCTGACCGTCTCGGGAGCGCGGGCGTTCCTGCCCACCGGCGCCCCCGGATGGGGGTTCGACGAGCAGCACGTGATGACCACCCTGCTGCGCCTGGTCGCCAGCGGCGGCGCGGCCTACCCGGTGGACCTGTGGCTGCTCTCTGGCGGGGAGTCCGGTCTGCCGGTCGGCGCGCACCGCTACAACCCGGTCCACCACGGGCTGACCCAGGTCACCACCGAGGACCCCCGGCCGCGCCTGGCGCGGGCCCTGGGCGGCGCGGTCTCCGACCTCACCATCGTGCTGACGACCCGGCTGGAGCGCACCACGGGCCGGTACGGCAAGTTCGCGCACCGGCTGCACCTGCTGGACACCGGCCACACGCTGGCGCAGTTGCTGATCGCGGGGCGCAGCCTGGACTGGGAGTGCACGCCCCGGCTGGCGTTCGTCGACGACGAGATCGAGCACATCCTGGACCTGGGCGACGAGACCGAGATCGCCTTCGCGGTGGTCACGGTCGGCCCGACCAGCACGGTGACGCCCGCCAGCGACCCGGCGCCCGTCCGGATCCCGCCGGTCCCGGACCGCTACCCGCAGGACGTCCTGCGGGCGGCCCGCCGCTCCGAGCCCGGGCCGGAGCTTGAGTTCGGCGAGATCACCATGCCCCGCGACCCGGACCGGGCCATGCAGCGCCGTCGCAGCCCCGTCGGTGGGTTCGTGGCGCCCCCGCCCTCAGCCGAGGACCTGGCGCCCGTGGCTGAAGCGGTCGACTCCGTGCTGGGCCCGCTGGGCGGGCACGGCAGGCTGGTCCCGCCCAAGGACCCGAGAGTGGCCACCCGGATCGGGGCGCCGGGGCACCGGCTCAACCTGTCACTGGCGGGCGTGGTGGTCCCGGTCCTGCAACTGCCCGAACTGGTGCGCGAACACGGCCCCGGTGCCCTCCGGGTGGGGGCGGTGGCGATCGGCGTCTCACTCCAGGCGGCGGCCCTGGTCGCGGCCGACCGCGGCTTCGGGACCTTCCCGCTGTGCGCCTACGACGGCCCGGGCATCGAGGCCAACCTCGAACTGCCCGAGGCCTCCACGATGTGCGTGGCGCCGATCGGTGTGGCCGCCCACGTCGGTGCCTCGCTGGAGGTGCCGCTGTAGGCGGTGCCGCGAACGGCCCGGTCCCGGTGGTGGGGGATGCCGACGGGACCGGGCGCACGTGGGGCCGGGCCGGTCGGGAACACTCCCCGAACGGCCCGGCCCCTTGATCGTCGGCCCACCGCCGGGGGTCGTCCTCGTGGACGCCCACCGGCCGCGACCGTCACTGACGCGGGGCCGCCCCGCCCTGGGCGCCCTCGAAGAGGGAACGCACCTGCTCCCGTGTCCTCGGCCGCAGCGGCTCGGACCAGGCCCGCCACGTCTGCTCGGTCAGCTCCTCGGCGGTGGTGTCCAGGCCCAGCTCCTCGAACTCCGTGGGGAAACCCCAACGGCGCAGGAGGTCGGCCAGCGCGTCCGCGACCTCGACCGGGGTCACGGACGTCCCCGTGAGGCCCAGCGCGCGGCCACCGAGATCGGCGAGCCGGTCCGCGTGCCCGGCCAGCTTGTCGCCGTCGACCACCATGCGCGCCCACCGGGTCAGCAGGACTCCCAGGGCCGGGCCCTTGCGCAGTCCCTGCGCGGTGAGCGTGTTGGTCGGGTACCAGATCCAGAACGAGTGCAGGTGGCGGCCGATCTGGTGCAGCGTGAACGTGCTGACGCTGGCGGCCAGCGCGATGGTGCCGCGCGCCTCCAGGTCGTCGCCGTCGGCCAGAGCCCGTTCGGCGGCCGGGATGACCGCCCTGATCTGACCGATCGCGACCTCGTCGGGCAGGGCCGTGGTCGGCGGGTCCGACACCATGGGGACCAGGAGGCGGGCGACCGTTTCGAGCGCGCCCTCGGCGGTCAGCGCGGGCGGCAGGGACGTGTGCAGCATCGGGTCGATCACCGCGACCCTGGGGAACAGGGACCAGTGGACCAGGAAGCGGCGGTCCGTGCCGTCGGCCAGGCTCGCCTTGGCGTTCACCTCGCTGCCGGTCGCCGCCGTGGTCGGCACCGCCACCACGGGCAGGCCGCCCCGCGTGACGGGCTCCGGCATGACGAACCCGCCGCCGGGCTTCCAACCGGTGAGCAGACCGGGCAGCGCCACCGCCGCGGCGGCCGCCTTGGCCAGGTCCATCACCGTTCCGCCGCCGATCGCGCAGACGGATCGCACACCCTCAGCGCGCAGGCGGTTGGCCAGGTCCTCGGCCTCCTGCCGGGTGGGCGTGGAGGCGGCGCGGCGAACGACCACCTCGGGGGCGAGCCGTTCCAGCAGCTGGGCGACGCCGGGGACGGCCGTCGCCGCGTGTTCGTCGACCACGACCGCGACCGGTCGGCCGGTCCGTTCGATCTCCAGCGGCACGTCACCCAGACGGCCGGCGCCGAAGTCGACCCTGGTGGGCACCCACCAGTGGGGGTTGATGGTGGAACCCGCTTCGGTCATCGTGACCTCACCGCCTTCAACGCGCCGGTCAGCCGGGCCGCGATCTCGTCCACTTCGGCGTCGGTGACGACGAGCGGGGGGAACAGGAGCAGGCAACGGCGGCTCAGGTGGACCAGGAGCCCGTTGCGCTGGCACAGGTGACTGATCATCGCCATGTCCATGGGGGACAGGGGCTCACGGCTCACCGGGTCCTGGACCAGTTCGACGGCCAGGGCCAGGCCCTCGCCGCGCACCTCACCGACGATGTCCAGTTCGAGGAGTGTGTCCAGGTGCTGCCGCAACCGGGCTCCGGCCTTCGCGGAGCGCTCCACCAGGTTCTCGTCCTCCATGACGTCGAGCGTGGCGAGGGCGGCGGCACAGGCGGCGGGGTTGCCGGACTGGGTCTCCCCATGGGTGAGGTAGGTCCCCGAGGCCTCGTAGGCCTCGTACACCTCGGCGGGGAAGAGCGTGGCGGCCAGCGGGAGGTAGCCGCTGTTGATGCCCTTGGACAGGGTGACCACGTCGGGGCGGACGCCGGTGTGCTCGCTCGCGAACATCCTCCCGGTGCGTCCGAACCCCGTGGCCACCTCGTCGACGATCAGGTGGGCACCCATGCGCCTGGTGGCGGCGGCGACCTCCTCAAGGAAGCCGTCCGGCGGCATGAGCACGCCGCCCGAGCACAGGATGGGCTCGACGATGACGGCCGCCACCTGGTCGCCCTCGGTGCGCTCCAGTTCGGCCAGGGCCTCACGGCAGGTCCGCTCGTCGGGGCCCAGCCCGCGTTCGGCGGCGAAGGGGTCGGGGTAGGGGAGCAGCCGGTTCCACCGGCGGTCCACCCCGTACTCCTCCTGGTCCAGGTCCTCGCCGGTCAGGGCCATGGCGCCGATTCCGGTGCCGTGCCAGGAGTGGGCGTCGAAGGAGACCACCAGGCGGCGCTCTGGCTGTCCCACGAGGCTCCGGTAGCGGCGCAGCACCTTGACGGCCGTCTCGTTCGCGGAGGAACCCGAGGAGGAGAAGTAGACGCGCTCGAAGTCGCCCGGCGCGATCTCCAGCAGCCGGGCGGCGAGGTCCCGGGCCGTGTCGTGGCCGTAGCGGAACAGCGTCCCGTAGGAGAACCGGCGCAGCTGCTCGGTGACGGCGTCGACGATCCTGGGGTGGTTCCAACCGCAGGTCACGTTCCACAGGCCGGACGTGGCGGACAGGTAGCTGTTCCCGGCCTCGTCCCGGACCCGGACGCCCTCACCCTCCACGAGGGTGGTCCCGCCTCGCTCGAACATGGACATCGAAGTCATCGGCAGCCACAGGGGCGAGGCTCCCGAAGATCCCGGTGGAGCGGGGGGTCGCCCGTCAGAGTTCATCTCGCTCTTTCTTGGCAGGCTTCAGTCGACGCTGCACCCAGCATGCGGTAAGTCGCTTACAGCTCGATTACTGTCCGGTTGCGCCGAACAGGTCTTTCGACCTACTTTCATGACGTGCTGAAGGTAACCGCCGGCAATGATCTGCCACGTAAAGTAGTGATAAAGCTGGCCCGTTCCGGATGCGCGGAGATGGGTAGAGCACTTCCCGAACAGGAGGCGACGTGATTGAGTTCGGGATTCTGGGTCCACTGGTCATTTATCGGGACGGCGTTCCGATTGTGCTCAGGGCCCCCATGTTGCGCCGTCTGTTGGCCGTACTGCTGAGTCAGGGAGGGCACCGGCTCTCGCTGGACGAGCTGGCGGAAGCCCTCTGGGAAGGGACGCCACCGGACGGAGCCCGCAGCACCCTGCAGGTGTACGTTCACCGACTGCGGAAGGTACTGGACGACAGTGGCCGTCTGGTTCGGGACGGCCCGGGTTATCGCATGGAGTTGTGTAGCGCGGAGGTCGATGCGAAGAGGTTCGAGACGACCGTCGCCCTCGCCCGTAGGGCGCGCGGTCGGAGTGATCTCCAGCAGGCCTCCGAAATGTACTGCCACGCGATGGCGCTGTGGAGGGGAAGACCCTATTCGGATATTCCCAACGGCGGTGTGGTGGCGAACGAGATTCGGCGGCTGGAGGAACTCAGGCTGCTGACGAACCAGGAACGGATCGAGATCGATCTGGACCGAGGACACCACGCCCGTCTGGTCCCCGAGCTGACGGAGCTGACCACCTCCCACCCGTACCGGGAGAGGCTGCTCGCCCTGTTGATGCTCGCGCTGTACAGATCGGGCCGACAGGCCGAGGCGCTGGGGATCTATCGGGGAACCCGCCTCCGGCTCGCCCAGGAGCTCGGTGTGGAGCCCACCATGCCCCTGCGGCGACTCCACGAGGCGATCCTGCGGGCCGACGGCCAGCTCCTGCACATCACCGCCGACGAGCTGGACACGCAGTGGGAACCGAGCGCCGCGTAGGCGGGTCCCGTCGGAGGGGCGTCCCGGACCACCTCCGATTACGCACCTGACCGGCCACACACACGACGACGCGACGGGGCACGGGTCCGACTCCGCGAAGGACCCCGTGTCCCGGTCGCGGACGCGGTCCGGCCCGGGAACGCGCACCCCCGGGGTCCGAGGCCCCGAGGGGTACCGCCGTCCGGGCCTGGGTACGGTTCGACCATGGCCAGAACGTACAGTGACGCCCTGGTGGCCGACGGCCCGCTCCTCTTCGTCTCCGGGCAGACCCCGGTTGCTCCCGACGGTGACGTCGCGGGAGACGCGGGCGGGCAGACCCGGCAGATCTTCCGCAACATGGAGGCCGTCCTGGCCCGGCACGGAGCCGACCTGACGCACGTGGTGAAGCTGACCTACTACCTCCGCCACATCACCGACCTCGACGAGTTCCGCTCCGCCCTCCTGGACTCCCTGCCCGGAGACCACCGGCCCGCGGCCACGCTGGTCGAGGTGAGCGGACTGGTGGACCCGCGCTTCCACGTGGAGATCGACGCCGTCGCCTGCCTGCCTCGGGAACGCGCTTGAGCGCCCCCGAGCCCGCCGCCGTGCTCCTGGAGCGCTTCGCGGCGCACCTGTCCGGCGAACTGGGCCGCTCCCCGCACACCGTGCGCGGCTACCTCGCCGACCTCACCTCCCTCGTCGAGGCCCTCGACGCGCGCGGCCGCACACCGGCAGACCTCGACGTCCCCCTGATCCGCGCCTGGCTCTCCAGCGCCCGCGCGGCCGGGGCCAGCCGGTCCACGATCGCCAGACGGGTGGCGGCGGTCCGCGCCCTGACCCGCTACCTGCACCGCGAGGGGGTCCTGGCCACCGACCCGGGCCCGCGCCTGTCCACCCCCCGCCAACAGCGCGGCCTTCCCTCGGTGCTGGACGAGGAGCAGGCCGCGACCGCGTTGGAGGGCCCCACCCCGACGACCCCGGTGGAACTGCGCCGCCACGCGGTGGTGGAACTGCTGTACGCCACGGGCATCCGGGTCGCCGAACTCTGCGCCCTGGACACCGCCGACATCGACCGCTCCCGCGACACCGTCCGGGTCCTGGGCAAGGGCGACAAGGAGCGCACGGTCCCGGTGGGTGCCCCGGCCCTGGACGCCTTGGACGCCTGGACCGCTCGGGGCCGACCGGAGTTCGTCTCCGCGACGCCCGTCGGGGCCCTCTTCCTCGGTGCCAGGGGCGGGCGCCTGGGCGTCCGCCAAGCACGCGAGGACGTCCACGCTCACCTGCGCGCTGCCGGAGTGGACTCCGGCCCGCACGGACTGCGGCACAGCGCCGCGACCCACCTCCTCAACGGCGGGGCCGACCTGCGCAGTGTCCAGGAGTTCCTCGGCCACTCCAGCCCGCGCAGCACGCAGATCTACACCCACGTCTCCGTGGAGCGCCTGCGCTCCGCCTACCAGCAGGCCCATCCCCGCGCCTGATGCCGTCGGGCACCGATCCGGCGCAGGGGCACGGGCCTGATGCCGTCGGGCACCGATCCGGCGCAGGGGCACGGGCCTGTCTCCGTGGAGCGCCTGCGCTCCGCCTACCAGCAGGCCCATCCCCGCGCCTGATGCCGGCCGGCACCGATCCGGGCACAGGCGCACGGACCCCTCCCACAGCAGCCACCCCCAGCGGCCGAGCGGACGGGGACCCACCTCTGCCCGCCGCAGCCCCTGCCCGCTGCGGCCCGGACGGGGTCCGGGCCCGAGCCTCGTGACGGTCTCCGGGCACGCGGCGCCGGTGGCCGGTCCGTGACGACGGGGACCGGCGGTCCCTCGCCCGCCTGACCGGGGCGGCGGCCCGGGCGCTCGTCGTGCCCCACCCGACCGGCGCCGTGTGGTGCAGGGGCAGGAGGCGCACCTTCCCGCGGCCCAGGAGACTCAGCGGGTCCAGGTAGGCGGACCCGCGGAGCAGGCCCCAGTGGAGGCAGTGGCGGTCCTGGCAGTGCCGGGGCTCGGCGGACAGGGTGCCCAGGGGCTGGTCGCCCACCGGGTCGCCCCGGGAGACGGAGGCGTCCACGGGCTGGTAGGTGGTGCGCAGGTCCCCATGGGAGACGCTCACCACTCCCACGCCCGCGACCCGACCGGCGAAGTGGACGCGACCCGGGCCCGCGGGGTGGATCGACTGCCCCGGTTCGGCGGCCAGGTCCACACCCCGGTGGCCGGGCAACCAGGGTTGTTCGGGTGGGTCGAACCCACGCAGGACCTCGGCCGGGGGCTCCACCGGCCAACGCCACGAGGACACGGCGAAGGCGGCTGGAGACGTGGTGCGGTGGGGCAGGACCGGCAGGAGCAGGAGAGAGAGCGACAACAGCAGGTGCCAGACACGGCGAGGGCTCATGCCTCCAGCGTGCGCCCCGGGGCCGGACTCCGCCACCGCCGATCCGTATCTGTGGACAACCCGTTCCGCGTCCCGTCGGCACTCCCCACCGGCCTCCCCGGAACCGCCCGTGGCGGAGCTGCACTCACCCAGTGATCTGCCTGGGCACGGAGCTGTTCCGGGGTGTGTCCCGCGGAGGATAGAATCATCCGTGGTCCGCTGGACCAACCAACAATACGCACGCCCACACGCCTCCTCAGGGAGGGGCCGCACCCACGGTCCACACCGCTTCGGCGGGGTGGCGGTACGGCCGGGGCGTCAGGATCAACCGACGGCGGAGCACTCCTCCGCCACCGCAAGGAGGACCAGGTCATGGCCACAGTCGTGACGATTCGCCAGCTCCTGGAGAGCGGCGTCCACTTCGGGCACCAGACCCGTCGCTGGAACCCCAAGATGAAGCGCTTCATCTTCACTGAGCGCAACGGCATCTACATCATCGACCTCCAGAAGTCGCTGGCGTACATCGACCGCGCCTACGAGTTCGTCAAGCAGACGGTCGCCCACGGTGGCACCATCCTGTTTGTCGGCACGAAGAAGCAGGCGCAGGAGGCCATCGACGAGCAGGCTCGCCGCGTCGGCATGCCGTTCGTCAACCAGCGCTGGCTGGGCGGCATGCTCACCAACTTCTCCACCGTGCACAAGCGGCTCCAGCGCCTCAAGGAGCTGGAGGAGATCGACTTCGACGACGTCGCCGGCTCCGCCCTCACCAAGAAGGAGCTGCTCAACCTTCGCCGTGAGAAGGACAAGCTGGAGCGCACCCTCGGTGGTATCCGCGACATGTCCCGCGTGCCCAGCGCCGTGTGGATCGTGGACACCAAGAAGGAGCACATCGCGATCAGCGAGGCTCGCAAGCTGAACATCCCGGTCGTCGCCATCCTCGACACCAACTGCGACCCGGACGAGGTCGACTACCCGATCCCGGGTAACGACGACGCCATCCGCAGCGTCAGCCTCCTCACCCGCGTCGTCGCCGACGCCGTCGCCGACGGTCTCCTGGTCCGCTCCGGTGCCTCCGGCGCGACCGAGGAGAAGGCCGCCGAGGAGCCCTTGGCCGAGTGGGAGCGCGAGCTCCTCGAGGGCAAGAGCGAGACGGCTGCCGCCGAGGCCGCCGCCGAGCAGGCCCCCGACGAGACCCCGACCGTCGCTCCGGCCGACGAGGTCGCCGCCGAGGCTCCGGCCGAGGTCACCTCCGAGGACTCCCCGGTGGACGCCCCCGAGCAGGCCCCCGCCGAGGCTCCGGTCGAGACCCCCGCCGAGGACAAGACCGCCGAGTAGTCAGCGGCCCCTTCCGGGGACACCGTTTCCCGCGCGCCGCCTCGCCCTTTTCGGGCGGGGCGGCCCGCGCGGTGCTCACCCGGGTCGCTCCACTTCCAGATCAGACTTCACTCAAGGGAATCCGAGAACAGTCATGGCGAACTTCACCGCCGCGGACGTCAAGAAGCTGCGCGACGCGACCGGCGCCGGCATGATGGACTGCAAGAAGGCCCTGACCGAGGCCGACGGCGACTACGACAAGGCCGTCGAGGCCCTGCGCATCAAGGGTGCCAAGTCCGTCGACAAGCGCGCGGACCGCACCGCCGCCCAGGGCATGGTCGTCCTCAAGCAGGAGAGCGAGGGTAAGGCCACCCTCATCGAGCTCAACTGCGAGACCGACTTCGTCGCCAAGAACGCCGGCTTCATCGAGCTCGCCAACGAGGTCGCCGACTTCGTCGCCGCCCAGGACGGCGACGACATCGCCGCCATCGCCGCCGCCGAGATCGAGCCGGGCAAGAGCCTCCAGGCCTACATCGAGGGCAAGAGCGCGATCATCGGCGAGAAGCTCGAGTTCCGCCGCATCGCCAAGTTCGACGGCGCCTACGTCGCGAGCTACCTGCACAAGTCCGACCCGGACCTGCCCCCGAGCATGGGCGTCCTGGTCGAGCTGGACAAGCAGGACGAAGAGGTCGGCAAGGACCTCGCCCAGCAGATCGCCGCGCTGGCGCCGCAGTACGTCAGCAAGGACGAGGTCCCCGCCGATGTCGTCGCCAACGAGCGCCGCATCGCCGAGGAGACCACCCGCGAGGAGGGCAAGCCCGAGCAGGCGATCCCGAAGATCGTGGAGGGCCGCCTCAACGGTTACTTCAAGGACGTGACGCTGCTCGGCCAGCCGTTCGTCAAGGAGAACAAGAAGACGGTCCAGAAGGTCGTCGACGAGGCCGGTGTCACCGTCAAGCGTTTCGTGCGCTTCAAGGTCGGCCAGGCCTAGGGAGTTGTTCGGTGGATCGTTCCGAGAAGGCGTCCACCGCACACACCCTGGGGTTTTGACATGATGGAGGTGCCGGGGAGACTTCTCTCCCCGGCACCTTTTGGTGGATATGGGCGGATTTGGGGCGTCATGCGCACCCACCGCCCGCAGCAGGAGCACTCGGGGGACCCTGTGCCACTCGGGGAGAACAAGGGAGGCCGCAGGCCGTGTCGGAGAACGAAGCGATGACCACCGAACCCGCCATGCACGATTCCGGTTGGAAACGTGTGATGCTCAAGCTGTCGGGGGAGGCTTTCGCGGGCGGTGGCGGTCTCGGCATCGAGCCCGAGGTCGTCCAGTACGTGGCGGAGTCCATCGCCGAAGCCGTCTCCGAGGGCATCCAGGTCGCCGTCGTCGTCGGTGGCGGCAACATGTTCCGCGGCGCGCAGCTCACCGAGGGCGGGATCGAGCGCGGCCGTGCCGACTACATGGGGATGCTCGGCACCGTCATCAACTGCCTCGCCCTCCAGGACTTCCTGGAGCGCCTGGGCGTGGACACCCGCGTACAGACCGCGATCCACATGAGCCAGGTCGCGGAGGCCTACATTCCGCGTCGCGCCATCCGCCACCTGGAGAAGGGCCGCGTGGTCATCTTCGGTGCCGGTCTCGGAGCGCCGTTCTTCTCCACCGACACCACCGCCGCTCAGCGCGCGCTGGAGATCGGTGCCCAGGCGGTCCTCAAGGGCACCCAGGTCGACGGGGTCTACGACTCCGACCCGCAGCGCAACCCGGACGCGGTCAAGTTCGACAAGCTCAACTACAACGAGGTCCTCACCCGCGGCCTCAAGGTCATGGACGCCACGGCCGTCAGCCTCTGCATGGACAACGGGCTGCCCATCGTCGTGTTCGACCTCATGAGCCAGGGCAACATCCTGCGCGCCGTCCGCGGTGAGAAGATCGGCACCATCGTCGGCCCTGTCTCCGCCTAGAGAGCGGACGGTCCGGCCGCGACCCCAAGCCACGAACACCCAGCCGAGAACCCGGGAGCGCCACAATGACCGAAGAAACCCTCCTTGAGGCCGAGGAGAAGATGGAGAAGGCCGTGGTCGTCGCGAAGGAGGACTTCGCCACGATCCGGACCGGCCGCCCCACCCCGGCCACCTTCAACAAGATCACCGTCGACTACTACGGTGCCCGCACGCCGATCAACCAGCTGGCGTCCTTCTCGGTTCCCGAGCCGCGGATGGTCGTCATCTCCCCGTTCGACGTGAACTCGCGCACCGACATCATCAACGCGATCCGCAACAGCGACCTCGGCGTCAACCCCTCCGACGACGGCCAGGTCATCCGCGTGGTGTTCCCGGACCTGTCCGAGGAGCGCCGCAAGGAGTACGTGAAGGTCGCGCGCACCAAGGCCGAGGACAGCAAGATCTCGATCCGCAACGTGCGCCGTCGCGCCAAGGACAGCTTCGAGAAGGCTGTCAAGGCCGGTGACCTCGGTGAGGACGAGGCGCACCGCGCCCAGGCGGAGCTGGACGAGCTTTCCCAGAAGTACGTCGCCGCCATCGACGAGCTGTTGAAGCACAAGGAAACTGATCTTCTCGAGGTTTAGCCGGTGAGCACACCTTCCAAGGGTTCCGGCGGCGATGACCACTCACCGGAGCACAGACCCGACGACATTCCCCCGTCCGGGGTGGGCGACCCCGCCTCGGACACGGCCGCCGGGCAGCGCTTCGTGCTGCACAAACCGGGGGGCGGACCGGTCAGGACCGGTCGCAACCTCCCGGTGGCCATCGCCAGCGGGTGCGCCCTGGGCGCGCTCGTCTTCTTCTCGGTCTTCCCCTGGCCGCAGCTGTTCACGATCATCACCTCGCTCGGGGTGCTGATCGGCCTACGCGAGCTCAACCGGGCCTTCGGTGGCAAGGGCATGACCCTGGCCGTGGTCCCGTTGGCCGTGGGCGGCGTGGCCATGCAGGCCGGGGCCTACTTCGGCGGCGCGGACTGGTTGGTGGGTATCGCCGCCCTCACGGCGATCTCCTGCCTGGCCTGGCGGCTGAGAGGAGGAGCGGAGGGGTTCGTCGCCGACGCGTCGGCGAACCTGTTCGTTCTGGTGTACCTGCCGTTCCTGCTGGCCACGTGGATGCTGCTCATCGCGCATCCCGAGGACGGGCAGTACCGGCTCGTGGTGTTCATCCTGGTGACGATCTCCAGCGACATCGGCGGGTACTTCGCCGGGATCCTGCTTGGTCGGCACAAGATGGCCCCGGTGATCAGCCCGAACAAGACCTGGGAGGGGTTCGGCGGCTCCGTGGTGGGCTGTGCGGTGGCGGGCGCGCTGTGCGTGACCCTGCTGCTGGGCGGCCCCTGGTGGGTCGGCGTGGTCCTCGGCCTGGCCGTGGTGGCGGCAGCCACGGTCGGCGACCTCATCGAGTCGCTCTTCAAGCGCGACCTCGGTGTCAAGGACATGGGCCGGTTCATGCCGGGCCACGGCGGCCTGATGGACCGCATCGACTCGCTGCTCATCGCGGGTCCCGTGGTCTGGATCGTGCTGAGCCTGCTCCTGCCGTAGACGACGGGCCGGGCCCCCGGCCTCGTGGCACCCGGTGATGACTGGGCGCGACGAGACCGGGGGCCTTCGTCGTGCCCGGGGACGCCGGAGCGGGCCGGGGTGGATACGCTCGAAGGGTGGATGAACCTCTGATCGAACGCATGCGCCAGTACGGTGAGACGATCTTCGCCGAGATGACTCGCCTGGCCGTGGAGACCGAGTCCGTGAACCTCGGGCAGGGTTTCCCCGACACCGACGGGCCACGCTCCCTCCTGGAGGGGGCCTCCCGCAACATCATGGCGGGGGTGAACCAGTACCCGCCGGGGCCGGGCCGCCCGGAGCTGCGCCAGGCGGTGAGCCGCTACCGTTCCCGCCACTACGGCCTGGAGTTCGACCCGGACACCGAGGTGTACGTGACCGTCGGTGCGACCGCGGGGATCGCCGCCTCCATGCTGGCGCTGGTGGAGCCCGGGGACGAGGTGATCGTCTTCGAGCCGATGTACGACTCCTACGCGGCGACGATCTCACTCGCCGCGGGGGTGCGCCGCCCGGTGACGCTGCGCTGCGACCCGGAGAGCGGACGCTTCACGTTCGACCCGGCCGAGCTCCGAGCGGCGGTGACCCCGCGGACCCGGCTGATCATGGTCAACTCCCCGCACAACCCCACCGGGACGGTCTTCACGCCCGCCGAACTGGAGGTGATCGCCGGGGTGTGCCGCGAGCACGACCTGATCGCGGTCACCGACGAGGTGTACGAGTTCCTCACCTTCGACGACCGCGAGCACGTGCCGCTGGCCACGCTTCCGGGCATGCGCGAGCGGACCCTGTCGATTTCCTCGGTGGGCAAGACGTTCGCCGTCACCGCGTGGAAGACCGGCTGGGTCACGGGCCCGGAACCCCTGGTGCGCGCGGTGCGCACGGTCAACCAGTTCCTCACCTTCTCCGCCAACGGCGCGCTCCAGCTGGCCATCGCCGACGCCCTGGACAACGAGGGGGAGTGGATCGAGCGGCAGCGGATCGCGCTCCAAAGCAAGCGGGACCGACTCGCGGAGGGTCTGACCCGGGCCGGGTTCGACGTCAACGTCTGCGAGGGCACCTACTTCCTGATGACGGACATCCGTCCGCTCGGGTTCCTGGACGGCGTGGACGTCGCCCGGGCCCTACCCCGTCAGGCGGGGGTGGCGGCGGTCCCCGCCAAGGTGTTCTACGACCGCGAGGACGAGGGGCGGCACTTGCTGCGTTTCGCCTTCTGCAAGAAGGACGAGGTGCTGGACGAGGCGGTCCGCCGCCTGGCCTCCTGGCACGGGTGGGTGAACTGAGTCCGGTCGGTCGGGCCCGCGTGAGACCGGGCTGGCCGGGGGCAGGCGGTCGCGGCCCCCGGCCAGCCGCGCGCTGAGGCGTTCGTCGGCGTCGGGCAGGCCAGGGGCCCAGCACCCGGGCGAGTTCCCGGCAGGTCTCCACGAGTTCGCCCAGGTGGGGACGGCCCCGGACCGCTCGGCGCGGTCGAGGGCCTAGGGCTCGTGGTCGGCCCGCGTGCCGGTTGCCCGCGTCCGCCAGCGCGACGACGGCGCCCGAGGCCGCCTGCGGGTCGTGGGCGCACCGGCCGCAAGGACGGGTGGCGGCCGCAGGAGCCGTAGCCCGCCCGGTCGGCTCAGGGTGTGGGGGTTCTCCGTCTCGCGTCCTGGGAGTCCATGAGGTCGATGAGGCGTTCCTCGGCGTCGGGGCCCGGGCTGACCCGGGGCAGGCGCCACATGAGCGCGGCTCCGCCGAGCCACCAGGCCAGGACCATGCCCCACTCGTTGGGCCAGCTCAGCGCCGCGGGCATGCCGGGCAGGTAGAGCAGGAACAGGCCGAACGCCAGGACGAAGGCGGTGACGCCCACCGGGGTGCCCGCGCGGACCCTGAACGGGCGCTCCATCTCCGGTTCACGGCGACGCAGCACCAGGAAGCACACGACCACCATCAGGTAGGCGATCACGATGTTGAGGCCGCCCGCGTTGACCAGCCACACCAGCATCGGGCGGCCGAAGAGCGGGGCCAGGACCGAGAGCGCTCCGATGAACAGCACCGCGTTGGCGGGGGTGCGGAAACGCGGGTGGAGCTCACCGAACCAGGAGGGGAGCATCCTCGAACGCGCCATCGCGTAGATGAGGCGGCTGCCACCGATGAGGAAGGCGTTCCAGCTGGTGAGCAGACCGGCAACTCCGCCCAGGACCAGGAGGTTGCCCATGGCGGCGCTGTCCCACATGGCGGCCATGGAGTCTGCCGAGGCGAGCTCGGAGCCCAGGAGGTCCGAGGAGGGCAACCCGGCGCCGGCGGTCAGCATCACCATCACGTACCAGGCGGTGGCGCAGAAGACCGAGACCACCAGGAGTGACCCGACCAGACGGTAGGGCAGCCTGATCTCCGAGGCCGACTGCGGGATGACGTCGAAGCCCACGAACAGGAACGGGACCGCGACCAGCACCACGAACATCCCGGACACCCCGCCGGTGAAGAGGGGTTCCATGTTCGCGGTGGACCCGCCCACGAAGGCGCCGGTGAGCATGGCCGCGCCCGCCGCCAGCAGGAAGAGGACGGTGACGCCCTGGAACACGCTGGCGGGGCGGATCCCAACGTAGTTGAGCGCCGTCATGGCCACGGCGCTCAGGACGCCGATGGCCACCAGACTGGCGTGGACGTCGTACCCGGCGACCGTCCACAGGTGGCCGACCTCGATGTTCGGGAACAGGTAGACGAGGGTCTGCGGGACGGCGACCGCCTCGAAGGCGACCACCGAGACGTAGCCCAGCACCATGGCCCAGGAGGCGACGAAGGCGCCCTTGGGGCCGATGGCGCGCATGGCGTAGTGGTGTTCTCCGCCCGCGTGCGGCATGGCGGAGACCAGCTCGGCGTAGGTGAGGCCGACGAAGGCCATCACGACGCCGCCGATGACGAAGGCCAGGGCGGCGCCACCGCTGCCAGCCGCGTCGACGAAGTCGCCGGTGAGGACGATCCAGCCGAAGCCGATCATCGCTCCGAAGGCCAGGGCCAGGACGTCCGTCCTACCCAGGACCTTGACGAAACCCGGACTTGTGTTGGACATGGAGGGGGCTCCCAACGGGTCGTGCCTGTGTCGGGGGACACACGTGTGGGGGACAAGAGAACACGTGTGAGTCCTGAGGAGAAGTGCCGGGCTGGCCAGGTGCGCTGCCGGGGTTGTACAGAGTGGTTGGTGATGGGTTGACGGGATCTTTGGTGCCCGTGGGTGTGGGGGAGGCGTCGGGTTCCCAGTAGAACCGGAATCCGGGGCGCGCGAAAGCCCCGGGGCGTCGCCTGTGGACAACTCCCCGGGGCCGTGGTCGGGTCAGCGCTCGGGTTCGAACCAGACGGCGGCCAGCGGCGGCAGGGTGATCTCGGCGGAGAACGGCTGACCGTGCCACTCCTGTGCCTGCGCGTCGACGGACGCCGGCGCCTCGTGGCCGGAACCCCCGAAGCGCGGGTCGTCGGAGTTGAGCACCGACGTCCAGCGGCCCTCGGAGGGCAGGCCCACCCGCCAGTTCGGACGGGGCACCGGCGAGAAGTTCACCGCGCACGCGAGCACCGAGCCGTCCTCCCCGTGGCGCAGGTAGCTGAGCGTGTTGCCCTGGTGGTCACCACCGTCGAGCCAGCGGAACCCGGCCGGGTCGGTGTCCAGCGACCACAGCGCCGGACGCGGCCGGTAGGCGTTGTTGAGCGCCCTGACCAGCCTCTGGGCCCCCGCGTGGTGCTCGAACTGGAGCAGCCACCACGGCACGCCCTCCTCGTGCGACCACTCGTGCCCCTGGGCGATCTCGCCGCCCATGAACAGCAGCTGCTTGCCGGGGTGGGACCACATGAACGACAGCAGTGCCCGCAGCGTCGCGGCGCGCTGCCACTCGTCACCGGGCGGCTTGTTGAACAGCGCCTGCTTGCCGTGCACGACCTCGTCGTGGGACAACGGCAGCACGTAGTTCTCGCTGTACGCGTAGACCATCGAGAACGTGATGTCGTTGTGGTGGTACTCGCGGTGGATCGGCTCCTTCTTCACGTACTCCAGGGAGTCGTGCATCCAGCCCATGTTCCACTTCAGCCCGAACCCGAGACCGCCCATGTCCACCGGCTGGGTCACCCCCGTGTACGCGGTGGACTCCTCCGCGATCATCGCCACGTTCGGGTTGCGCCGGTAGACCGTGGTGTTGAGCTCCTTGAGGAAGTCGATCGCCTCCAGGTTCTCCCGGCCGCCGAAGGTGTTGGGCTCCCACTGTCCGGAGTCCCGCGAGTAGTCGAGGTAGATCATCGAGGCCACGGCGTCCACCCTGAGGCCGTCGACGTGGAACTCCTCCAGCCAGTACAGGGCGTTGGCGACGAGGAAGTTGCGCACCTCGGTGCGTCCGTAGTTGAAGATGAGCGTTCCCCAGTCGGGGTGCTCACCGCGCCGGGGGTCCGGGTGCTCGTACAGCGCCGTCCCGTCGAACCGGGCCAGCGCCCACTCGTCCTTGGGGAAGTGCGCGGGCACCCAGTCCAGGAACACCCCGACCCCGGCCCGGTGCAGGGAGTCCACCAGGTGCCGGAACTCGTCCGGGCTGCCGAATCGCGGCGTCGGCGCGTAGTACGACGTGACCTGGTAGCCCCATGAACCGTCGAAGGGGTGCCCCGCCACCGGCAGGAACTCCACGTGGGTGAAGCCGAGGTCGACGACGTACTCCACCAGCTGCTCCGCCAGCTCCCGGTAGCTCAAGCCGGGCCGCCAGGAACCGAGATGCACCTCGTAGACGCTCATCGGCGAGCGGTGCGGCTCCGCGCCCTTGCGCTCGGCCATCCACTGCTCGTCGGTCCACACGTGTTCGGAGGTGGTGACCACCGATGCCGTGGCCGGGGGCATCTGGGTGCGCCGCGCCATGGGGTCGGCCTTGTCCCGCCAGTGCCCGTCGGCCCCCAGGACCTGGAACTTGTACAGGTCACCGTCGCCCATGCCGGGCACGAACAGCTCCCACACTCCGTTGGCGCCCAGGCTGCGCATGGGGTGCGCGATCCCGCTCCAGTAGTTGAAGTCGCCGATCACCCGCACCCCGCGCGCGTCGGGCGCCCAGACGGCGAAGCGCGTGCCGCGGATCTCCCCCATGGGGCTCTCGACGGTGGTCGTGTGCGCTCCGAGCGCCCGCCACAGCTCCTCGTGCCGACCCTCACCGATCAGGTGCAGGTCCAGCTCGCCCAGGGTGGGTCCCACCCGGTGGGCGTCGGCCTCCACGAGCTCGGGCCCGCCCTCCTCGTAGCGCACGGCGACGCGGTAGTCGGCGGTGCGGGCGGGGAGCCGGGCGGAGAAGACACCCCGGTGGCGGTGGGTGAGCCCGACCCGGGAGCCGTCCGGCAGGACGGCGTCCACCTCGACCGCTCCGGGGCGCAGGACGCGCAGGTCGCGGCCGTGCAGGCCGAGAACCGAGTGCGGGTCGTGGTGCCAGCCGTCGACGACCCGGTCCAGCTCGGTGACCAGCTCGGCGGAGATCCCGGCGGGTGTCCGGGGCCGCTTGGCCGCGGGCTTCTTCGAGGTGGTAGCTGCCGCGGGCTTCGCGGTGGTCCCGGTGGCGGGCTTCCCCGCGGTGCCCTTCGCGGTGGTCTTCCTGGCTGCGGGCTTCTTCGCGGCGGTCTTCGCGGCGGTCTTCCCGGCCACGGCCCCGCTGGGGGCGGACTCCTTCTTCGCGGCCGGCGCCTTCGCCTTCGTGCCCTTGGACCCCGTACCCTTCGCCGCCGTGCTCCCGGCGGCGGCCATCTTCGGCGCCTCCTTTGGCTTCTCGTCGGCTGTCGCGGACTTCCTGGTCGTGCGCGGTGACAATTCGACTCCGTGGTGACTCGTGATGGTCGGATGGCGGGAGGCGGTGAAGCGATGGCTCGGACGAGGGACGACAGAGGGGGCGGCCGCCGTGCTCGACGGCGGCCGCCCCTGGGGATCAGCCGGGCACGCGTGGCGCCCCGGCGGCGGTGGCGATGGACTCCAGTGGGACCCGGAGCCAGTTGGGCCGGTTGCGGGCCTCGTACAACACCTCGTAGACCGCCTTGTCGAACTCGAAGGCCCGCAGCACGGTGAGGTGCTTGTCCGGATCGGCGCCGCCCCCCTCGGCGTAGCCCCGGCAGAACGCCTCCCGGTTGCGCCGCGCCCAGTCCCGCGCGGCCCACGCGAGGTCGGGGTCGTCGTCCTGTTCGACCAGCAGGTACCCGGCGGCGTAGTCGAAGGAGCGCAGCATCCCGGCCACGTCGCGCAACGGACTGGACAACCGTTGGCGTTCGCGCACCGGCACGGTCGGCTCGCCCTCGAAGTCCAGCAGCACCCACCCGGACTCGGGCCGGATGACCTGCCCCAGGTGGTAGTCGCCGTGGACGCGCTGGATCGGCAGCGGCTGGTCCAACCGGGCGAGGTCGGCGTAGGCCTCCATCACCCGGGGAGCGTGCTCGGCCAGCTCGGGGACCTCCGCGCTGGCCATGGCCAGGCGTTCCACCATGGCGTCTGCCAGTTCGCTCGCCGCGCTGGGCGACAGCACGTCGGTGGGCAGCGCCGTGGCG
The DNA here is from genome assembly GCF_001083815.1 of Nocardiopsis sp. SBT366. NCBI lineage: Bacteria > Bacillati > Actinomycetota > Actinomycetes > Streptosporangiales > Nocardiopsidaceae > Nocardiopsis > Nocardiopsis sp. SBT366. The sequence continues at coordinate 43,283 of NZ_LAVM01000023.1, forward strand.
AGGGAACTGTGCACCACGGCGGTGGTGCGCCCCAGTCGTGCGGACTCCTCGCTGAAGTCGGCGTCCGCACCGTCGAGCAGTGTGCGGACGTTGGCCGTGGCCATCACCCATCCATCCTGGGCGTCCGGGACGAAGGTCTGGAGCAGGGCGAGCGTGGTCGGTGACGAGTGACCGGACAGGTCCGCCTCGATCCACCCGCACGGGCGCGCCACGTACGGCGAGCCCGACAGCGCCACGTTCAGCTCCAGGTCCGGGTTGCGTCCCGGCCAGAGTCTGCGGAAGGTCTTGAGGACGTAGTCCCGCCCGTACACCAGGGAGGTGTTGGACTGCTCACCGGTGAGCAGACGCCCCGGACCAAGGGCCTCAACGGTCGTGCCGGGCAGGGTACGGAAGCGCACCCGGCCGCGTCGGTCCCCGTCCCCGGCACCGGTGAACCGTTCCAGCAGCAGAGCCGTGAGCTGCGGGTCGTGCGCGGCGTCGTACACCACGCGGGGACGGCTGCCGGAGACCTGGCACACGCCGATGGCGGCGCGGGCCAGGTCGGGCGGCAGCGACCGGGGTGGGCGGGAGCCGAGCAGCACCTGGTAGCGGGAGCTGAGGCCGCGCTGCCCCGCCTGCACGACGAGGACGTTCAGATCAGGTCCGCCGGGACCGGCCGAGACCAGGGTGTACCTGCTCTCGATCCGGACCCGCTGGATCGGTATCCCCTTGCCGGAGAACCATCGTTGCCGGGGAAGCCAGACCGCCAGGAGTTCTTCTAGCTGCGACATCTCAGTAAGGACCGTGTCCCTTCCCGCCACCGTCCCCGGGCCGGGAGCCGGACACTGTGGTGGACGTGCGGTGGCCGGTGTCGAGGGCGTCCCGGGCGCTGACCCCGGCTGAGGGCAGGCCGTAGGTGGGGGCGCCCTCGCGGGTCTGGGAGCCCGGCTCGGCGGTGCGCTCGGCCGGGAGCTGGAACCAGTAGAAGCCGTGGCCGGGGAGCGTGAGCAGGTACGGCAGCTCACCGATCTCCGGGAAGCTCACCCCGCCCACGCACTCCACTGGCCTGACCCCCGCGTAGCGGGACAGGTCGAGCTCCACGGGCTGCGGGTGCCGTGACAGGTTGTTCACGCACAGCATGCGGTCGTCGCCGTGCTCCCTGATGAACGCCAGCACGCTGGGGTTGGTGGCGTTGAGCTCGGTGAACTCCCCGGTACCGAACACGGGGTGGCGCTTGCGGATCTGGATCATCCGCCGCGTCCAGTTCAGCAGCGATCCCGGGTTCTCGCGCTGGGACTCCACGTTGATCGCCTGGTAGCCGTAGACCGGGTCCATGATCAGCGGGAGGTACAGGCGGGCGGGGTCGCCCCGGGAGAAACCGGCGTTGCGGTCGGAGTTCCACTGCATGGGCGTGCGGACGGCGTCGCGGTCGCCCAACCAGATGTTGTCGCCCATCCCGATCTCGTCGCCGTAGTACAGGACCGGCGAGCCGGGCAGGGACAGCAGCAGCGCCGTGAACAGCTCGATCTGGTTGCGGTCGTTGTCCAACAGGGGCGCGAGCCGCCGACGGATCCCCACGTTCGCGCGCATGCGGGGTTCCTTGGCGTACTCGGAGTACATGTAGTCGCGCTCCTCGTCGGTGACCATCTCCAGGGTCAGCTCGTCGTGGTTGCGCAGGAAGATCGCCCACTGGCAGTTGCGGGGGATCTCCGGGGTCTGGGCGAGGATCTCCGAGATCGGGAACCGCTGCTCCTGCCGCACCGCCATGAACATGCGCGGCATCAGCGGGAAGTGGAAGTTCATGTGGCACTCGTCGCCGCCGGACTCGAAGTCGCCGAAGTAGTCGACGACCTCCGACGGCCACTGGTTGGCCTCGCTCAGCAGCACCCGGTCCGGGTACAGGCGGTCCACCTCGGCGCGCACCCGCTTGAGGAACTCGTGGGTCTCCTTGAGGTTCTCGCAGTTGGTGCCCTCGCGCTCGTACAGGTACGGCACGGCGTCCAGGCGGAACCCGTCGATGCCCAGGTCGAGCCAGTAGCGCAGGACCTCCAGGATCGCCTCCTGCACCGCCGGGTTCTCGAAGTTGAGGTCCGGCTGGTGGGAGAAGAAGCGGTGCCAGTAGTACTGGCCGCGCACCTCGTCGTAGGTCCAGTTGGAGGTCTCGGTGTCGACGAAGATGATCCGCGCCTCGTCGTAGAGGTCGTCGGTGTCCGACCACACGTAGAAGTCGCCGTAGGGGCCGTCCGGGTCCTCCCGGGAGGCCCTGAACCACGGGTGCTGGTCGCTGGTGTGGTTCATGACCAGGTCGGTGATGACCCTGATGCCACGGCGGTGCGCCTCGTCCAGGAGCTCCACGAAGTCGGCGGTGTTGCCGAACTCGGGGAGGATCTTGAAGTAGTCCGAGATGTCGTACCCGCCGTCGCGCAGCGGCGACTCGTACATCGGCAGCAGCCAGACGCAGTCGATGCCCAGCCACTGGAGGTAGTCCAGCTTCCGCACGAGCCCGGTGAGGTCACCGGTGCCGTCGCCGTTGGAGTCGAAGAACCCGCGAGCGAGTACCTCGTAGAAGACGGCGTGCTTGAACCAGTGGGGATCACTGGTGCCGCCGGTGGACATGAGCGGGCCGGTGGCGGCCCCGGTGGCCGGGGCGAGCGGACCGTGTTCGGCGTGCTCGTGGGCGACGGGTCCGGGCTCGTCGTTGCTCATCTACTGCTCCCCACCAAGAATGTTCGACGTCTGATCAACAGGCTTTTCGCACGATGGAGGGGGCGGCACCCGGTCGGGGTGGCCGCCCGCCTCGTCAGGGCCCGTCATCTGCCGTGGACGGTGAGCACGTGCGCGGGTCCGGTCGCGGGGTCGAGGCGGACGTAGTTGTCCGCCCGCCAGGTGTACGCGCGTCCGGTCAGCTCGTCGGTCACCCTGAGGTCCTCCTCCCACGTGCGGCCGATCGACGGCAGGTCCAGGTGCACCGTGGCCTCGCGGGCGTGGTGCGGGTCGAGGTTGACGACGGCGATCACGACGTCGTCGGGCTCACCGGGGGCGCCGGGCCGGTGCTTGGAGAAACACACCAGTTCGGGCCGGTCCACATGGTGGAAGCGCAGGTTGCGCAGCTCGCGCAGGGCGGGGTGGGTCCGGCGCAGCGCGTTCAGCCGGGTGATCAGCGGGGCGATGGTGTCCCCGGAGGCATCGGCGGCGGCCCAGTCCCGGGGCCGGTACTGGAACTTCTCCGAGTCCAGGTACTCCTCGCTGCCCGGGGCCGCGGGGGTGTTCTCGCACAGCTCGAAGCCCGAGTAGACGCCCCAGGTGGGGGAGAGCAGCGCGGCGAGCACCGCGCGGACCTCGAAGGCGGGGCGCCCGCCCTCCTGGAGGTAGGCGTTGAGGATGTCCGGGGTGTTGGTGAACAGGTTCGGGCGCAGGTAGTGCGCGGTCTCCCCGCTGAGCTCGGTGAGGTAGTCGGTGAGCTCGTCCTTGCCGTTGCGCCACGTGAAGTAGGTGTAGGACTGGTGGAAGCCCACCTTGGCCAGGGTGCGCATCATGGCGGGGCGGGTGAAGGCCTCGGCGAGGAAGAGCACGTCCGGGTCGCGCCTGGCGACGTCGGCGAGCAGCCGCTCCCAGAAGGCGACGGGCTTGGTGTGGGGGTTGTCGACGCGGAAGATCCGAACGCCGTGATCGATCCAGTGCCGGACCACACGCAGGCACTCCTTGTAGAGGCCCTCGAAGTCGTGATCGAAGCAGAGCGGGTAGATGTCCTGGTACTTCTTCGGCGGGTTCTCGGCGTAGGCGATGGACCCGTCCGCGCGTTTGCTGAACCACTCGGGGTGCTCGCTCACCCAGGGGTGGTCGGGCGAGCACTGCAGGGCCAGGTCAAGGGCGATCTCCAGGTCGTGCTCGCGGGCCTCGGCCACGAAGGCGTCGAAGTCGGCGAGGGTGCCGAGGTCGGGGTGGACGGCGTCGTGGCCGCCGTCAGCGGAGCCGATCGCCCACACCGAGCCGGGGTCGCCCGGTCCGGGCCGGAGGGTGTTGTTGCGGCCCTTGCGGTGGGCCTCGCCGACGGGGTGGATCGGCGGCAGGTAGACGACGTCGAACCCCATGCCGGCGATGGCGGGCAGGCGCTTGGCGGCGGTCGCGAAGGTGCCGGAGACCTCCCTGCCGGGCGCGGCGTCGACCTGTGCCCCCTCCGAACGGGGGAAGAACTCGTACCAGGAGCCGAAGAGGGCGCGTTCGCGGTGGACGGCCACCTTGGTACGCCTGGAACGGGTGACGAGTTCGCGCAGGGGGTCGCGCTCCATCTTCGCGAGGACCTCGCCGGTGACAGCGGCCCCGAAGCGCTCCAGCGGGGAACGGGAGGTGTCGCGCAGCACCTTGGCGGCGGCGGTCAGGGCGGGAGTTCGGGGGGTGCGCCGAGCGGCCCGTGCCAGGAGGCGCGCGCCCTCTTCCAGAACCAGTTCGGTGTCGGTGTCCAGGGGGAGCTTCACGCGGGCCACGTGCAGCCAGGTGGTGAACGGGTCGGTCCACGACTCGACCGAGAACGACCAGTTCCCCTCGCTGGGAAGGCTGATCTCGGCCTCGTACCGGTCGGTCCCGCGGTCCCGTTCCCGCATGGGGACCAGCGCCTCCCGGCGGCCCTTGGGGGAGTGGAGGACCACGCCCGCGGCGAGGGAGTCGTGGCCCTCACGGATGACGGTGGCGGACACGGTGAAACGTTCACCGGGAACGGCTTTCACGGGGCCGAGTCCGTTGTGTGGAGAGATGTCGAGGATGGGCAGTCGTCCGATCACTGGCTACACCGTAATTGTCGTGGTTCGGGCGTTATGGGATGGCACGGGCAAGGGTTCGTGCGTAAATAACCGGGAGTTCATCCATGGAAATACGGAGTTAACGAAAGCTCGGATCGGGAACTGTCCGGATTGCGGCTTCGGTGCCCTCCGCTGTCTATCGTCGGCCCTCTAGTGGGGTTTGGCAGAGTGGCGAGGCCGCAGTATTAATGTGATCCTCGCCACACTAGGCGGAGGCGCCAAGACCTGGTATTTGCCGCGTTTCACCTTGGCGAACCTCGCAATGCGGGCATAGGTCACCAAGCGATTCAGGCGCCTCTGTGGTTGTTTTCGTATTCCGCTTTATGAAAATTCGGAAAAATCAGGTCGCATGTTGGTGAGGAGGTTGGGATGGGTAGGGCTGTCAAATGCGCCAACGAGCGGGAGGGCTGGATTCCGGGCATCTTCGCGAGTCCGATCAGTCCCCTGGGAAACATTCGCCCCATATTCGGGCGTCCTGTCACTCGCGGATCCGGTACCGGTCGCCGAACCGCCCTCAGGTCAAGGAAAGGTCCGGGGGTTTACAGGCGATCCATCCTGACTCGCGAAGCGTGCACGATCTGCACGGCTTTGCCGTGGATTGAGGAAGGTTTTCGCTAACACGCCTGATTTGACGGACTTCCCTTTGCGTACCGGCTGCGAGTGTGGGCGTCGCAGTGTTCGTGTCGCGTGGCGCGCGGACAGCACACGGCCGTAGGGGGGCGACGTGACGGAGTCGAACCGGGGTGGTCCGTTCCTGGATCCGTTCCTGGAGGCGTTCCGGGGGTTCCTGAAGCACGACCAGCCGCAGGACCGGCGTGAGGCGCTGCTCAGGCTGTCCGGGCTCGGGGTCGTCGCCGGGCTGTTGTCGGCGGCCCTGGTCATGCCCTGGGTGGGAGGTGTCGGACTGGTCGCCCGTGACGCGGCGGCCGGGTTCATGTCCCTGCCCGGTGACCTGGACGTACCCAGCCTGTCCTCCCGTGTCCTGCTCACCGCCGACGACGGGACGCCCTTCGCCGAGGTCTCCGAACGCGAACGCCGCGTGGTGGGCCTCGACGACATCAGCCCGTGGGTGGGCACGGCCCTCATGGCCATCGAGGACGACCGTTTCTACGAACACAAGGGCCTGGACCTGCGCGGCGTGATCCGTGCCGCCGCGCGCACCGCCCAGGGCGACACGCAGGGCGGTTCGACCATCACTCAGCAGTACGTGAAGAACCTCCTCATCGAGACCGCGGACACGGAGGAGGACGTCGAGGGCGCCAGCGCGCAGAACCTGGGCCGCAAGCTCACCGAACTGCGCTACGCGATCGACGTCGAGGACCGCCTCACCAAGGACGAGATCCTGGAGGGGTACCTGAACCTGTCCTACTTCGGCGGAGGCGCGCACGGTGTCGAGATCGCCGCGCAGCGGTACTTCTCCATCCCCGCCGCCGACCTCGACGCCGGCCAGGCGGCCATGCTGGCCGGTCTGGTGCGCGCCCCCTCGTTCTACGACCCGCTGAACAACCCCGAGGGCGCGCTCGAACGCCGCAACGTCGTACTGGACCGCATGGTGGCCACCGACGTGCTCGACGCCAAGGAGGCCGAGGCCCACAAGGAGCGGGGGCTGGGCATCGACTCCACGCCGCGCGGAGGCAGTTGCGCGGAGAGCGACTACCCGTTCTTCTGCGACTACACCATGCGCTGGCTGCGGAACTCGGACCTGATCGGCGGCACCGCCGAGGAGCGCGAACAGCGCATCGTCCAGGGCGGGCTGACCGTGCGGACCACACTCGACGCGGCCGCGCAGGACGCCGCGGAGAAGGCCATCGAAAAGCGCGTCCCGCACGAGGACTCCACCAAGTTCGCGGCCCAGGCGATGATCGAACCCGGCTCCGGCCGGGTGCGCGCCCTGGCCCAGAACCTGAAGTACGGGTTCGACGACGAGGCGGTGGGCACGACCTCCCTCAACCTCGCCGTGGACCAGGCCGACGGCGGCTCCTCCGGTTACCAGGCCGGGTCCACCTTCAAGACGTACACGCTGGCCGCGGCGCTGGAGAAGGGCCTGGGCTACGGGACCAGCTTCTCCTCACCCAAGAGCATGTCCGTCAGCGGGATGTCCGGCTGCGACGGCACCAGGATGTCCGCGTGGAACGTGCGCAACGCCGGTGAGAGCGACGACGGCAGCCACAACATGATCAGCGCGACCAAGGGGTCGGTGAACACCTACTTCGCCCAGCTCCAGAAGCGCGTGGGCCTGTGCGAGACCTCGGAGATGGCGGAGAAGGCCGGAGTGCACCGCGCGGACGGCGCAGACCTCGGGGTGTGGAGCTCCTTCACCCTGGGCGACCAGGAGGTGTCCCCGCTGAACGTGGCCGCCTCCTACGCGACCTTCGCCGCACGCGGTGAGTACTGCGAGCCCCGCCCGGTGCGCTCGGTGACCGAGGAGGGCACCGGCGAGCAGCTCAAGACCACCTCCGAGTGCGAGCGGACGGTCAAGCAGGACGCCGCCGACGGGGTGAACCACCTGCTCCAGCAGACCTTCGACGGGGGCACCGCCAAGGGACTGGACATCGGTCGGCCGGCCGCGGGCAAGACCGGTACCACGGACGGGGCCGCCTACGCCTGGTTCGCCGGGTACACCCCGAACCTCGCCTCCGCCGTGGTCGTGGGCGACGTGCGCGGCGGCGAGCAGAACCCGCTCCAGAGCGTGACGATCGGCGGCCGCTACTACGGGATCGTCTACGGCGGCACCCTGCCCGGTCCGATCTGGCAGGAGAGCATGCGCGGCGCCACCGATCACCTGCCCTCGGACAGTTTCGCGGGGTCGCCCGGAGGCTTCGGCGACCCGAAGACCGAACCGGCGGAGCAGAGGGGCGACGACGGCGACGACGACGGGGGCGGCGACGACGGCGACGAGGAGGCCTAGGGCGTTCGGGGGGCCGCGCCCCGGTCCGGTGGTCGTGCGGGAACGGCGATCACGCGACCGGGGCGCGGACCCGTGTGGCGGGCCTCGCCGTCATCGTGTTCTCACAATCCGTGGTTGGGGATCTTGACAGGTCTAGACCAGCCTTGCTTAGGTGACGTCACCCCCTGCGGCGCGCGGTCGGACGCAGCGCCGCACCCTAGGAGTGTGATCACGTGATCCGACGTCTCCTGAGTCAGCTCGCCGCGCTGGGCGCGATCGCGGCTGTGCTCGTTACCCTCCCCGCCACGGTCGCGCAGGCCGCCACCTGCGCGACCGCCTGGAGCTCCTCCGCCGTCTACACCGGCGGCGGCCAGGTCTCCTTCGAAGGCCGCAACTACACCGCCAAGTGGTGGACGCAGAACGAACGTCCCGGCACCTCGGACGTCTGGTCCGACCAGGGCGCGTGCGGCACCGACGGAGGCGGGGAGCAGCCGGGCCCCAGTGACTTCGTGGTCAGCGAGGCCCAGTTCAACCAGATGTTCCCGAACCGGAACTCCTTCTACACCTACGCCGGCCTCACCGCCGCCCTGAGCTCGTACCCGGGCTTCACCAACACGGGCAGTGTCGAGGTGCAGCGACGGGAGGCGGCCGCGTTCCTCGCCAACGTCAGCCACGAGACCGGCGGACTGGTGCACATCAAGGAGACCAACGAGGCGAACTACCCGCACTACTGCGACTGGGGCCAGCCCTTCGGCTGCCCGGCCGGACAGTCCGCCTACTACGGCAAGGGCCCGATCCAGCTGAGCTGGAACTACAACTACAAGGCCGCCGGTGACGCCCTCGGCATCGACCTGCTGAACAACCCCTACCTGGTCGAGTAGGACGCCGCGATCGCCTGGCGGACCGGACTCTGGTTCTGGAACACCCAGCCCGGCGCCGGAACGATGTCGGGGCACACCGCCATCGTCGGCGGTCACGGCTTCGGTGAGTCGATCCGCTCCATCAACGGCTCGATCGAGTGCAACGGCGGCAACCCGGGACAGGTGCAGAGCCGCATCAACACGTTCACGCACTTCACCCAGATCCTCGGCACCACGACGGGGTCGAACCTGAGCTGCTGACCCCCGGGTGCGTCCAGGCACCCGTGACGGCACCCCGAGCGGGGGTGCGACCGGCGACCACCGTCGGGCGCGCCCCCGCTCCGGCGTTCCCGAGACCGGTCCGAGCCCCTCCGAGACCCCTCCGGGGCCGGTGCGTTCGCGTCCCACAGGTGGGAAGGTTTTCACCACTCGTCACGTTTGCACCATAATGGAGGCAATCCGACAGGGGAGCGCGTGAGCGCTGAGAGTGCGGCACCAGGCCGCAGACCCTTACACACCTGATCTGGGTCATGCCAGCGAAGGAAGTCATAGGAAACCGCCATCGCGGCGTGCGCGTGCGCGCGCCCGGCTGGCGCTCTTGGCCACATGGGCCCTCGTCACCCCGACGAAGGGACATCAACCACCATGAGTACCGAAAGCGACCGTGAGACCGGTCCCGGAACCGCCGCCCGGCCCACGGGCACCGTCCAGGAGGTCCTGGCGAAGTTCCGGAGCTGGCGCACCGTCGACATCGTCGTGGCCGCCGTGATCGGCGTCGCGGTCGGCGTCGTCTTCTGGCTGTGGAACATCGTCTGGTCGGTCACCACACCGCTGTTCGTCGCCTTCCCGCCCGGGCAGGCCGTCGTCTACGGCATGTGGCTGATCTCCGGTGTGCTCGGCGGCCTCATCATCCGCAAGCCCGGCGCGGCCCTGCTCACCTCGATCGCGGCCGCCTCCGTCTCGGCCGTGCTGGGCACCCAGTGGGGGATCATGGTCGTCCTCGACGGCGCCCTCCAGGGGCTGCTGCCCGAACTGGTCTTCCTCGCCTTCGCCTACCGGCGCTGGAACATGGGCGTGGCCGTGCTCGCCGCCGCCGTCGCCGGGCTCTCCCCGGCCATCCGGGACAACATCGCCTACAACGTCACCTGGCCGATCGAGTACCAGCTCACCTACGGGGTGATCGTGGTCCTCAGCGCGGCGGTCATCGCGGGTGTGGGCGCCCGACTGCTCACCACGGCGCTGGCCCGGGCCGGTGCGCTGGCCCCCTTCCCCTCGGCCAGGGGCTGACCCGTGACCCGACCCGACACAGGCGGTGCGCGCGTCGAACTCTCCGGCTGGGGATGGAAGCACGCGGGCCGCGACGACCACGCCCTGCGCGGGGTGGACCTGACCGTCGAACCGGGGGAGCGGCTCCTGCTGCTCGGCGCCTCGGGCGCGGGCAAGTCCACCCTGCTGCACTCCCTGGCCGGGCTCACCGGTGAGGACGGCGCCATCAGCGGCGAGCAGGAGGGGTCGTTGCTGGTGGACGGTGTCCCCGCCGACCGTGGCCGGGGCGGCGTGGGGCTGGTGAGCCAGGACCCCGAGACCCAGCTCGTGATGGCCCGCGCCGGGGACGACGTCGCCTTCGGGCTGGAGAACCTGGGGGTGGACCCCGGGCTCATCTGGCCGAGGGTCGAGCGCTCCCTGGCGGAGGTCGGCTTCCCCTACGGCCTCCGGCACTCCACGGGCGCGCTCTCCGGCGGCGAGAAGCAGCGCCTGGTGATCGCCGGAGCGCTGGCCATGCGGCCGCGCCTGCTGCTCCTGGACGAACCCACCGCCAACCTCGACCCGGCCGGTGCCTCGCTGGTCCGCGACCTGCTCTCCCGCCTGCTCGGCGAGACCCGGGCCACCCTCGTGCTGGTCGAACACCGGGTGGCCGACGTCGTGGACCTCGTGGACCGGGTGGTGGTGGTCGCACCCGGCGGGGGAGTGATCGCGGACGGCACCCCGGCACGGGTGTTCGCCGAACACGGTCGTTCCCTGGCCGAGCAGGGCGTGTGGATCCCCGGCAACGAGCCCGCCCCCGAACTCACGCCCGGACCTGGCGGCGGACCGCTGGTGGAGACCGTGGACGTTACCGCCCGCACCCCCTTCCAGGTGGGCGTGCGCGCCGCGCCCCGGCGCACGGTGCTCGACAATGTGAACGTCACCGTGCGCGCGGGGACCGCGACCGCGCTGACCGGGCCCAACGGGGCTGGCAAGTCCACGCTCCTGACCATGCTGGCCGGGCTGTCCCGCCCACACCGGGGACAGGTGCTGCCGCGCGGTCCGCTGGCCGAGTCGGACCGGCGTCCGCTGGTTCGCTGGCCTGCACGCCGTCTGGCCCGCCACGTGGGCACGGTGTTCCAGCACGCCGAGGACCAGTTCGTCACCGCCACGGTCCGCGACGAACTCCGCTTCGCGCCGCTGCGGGCCGGGATGGGAGAGGCCGAGACCGACGCCTGGGTGGGCGAACTGATGGAGCGGCTGCGGCTCACCAGGTTGGCCGAGGTGCACCCCTACACGCTCTCCGGCGGCGAGAAGCGGCGCCTCTCGGTGGCGACCGCGCTCAGCTCCGGTCCCTCACACGCCCCGGACCTGCTGGTGCTGGACGAACCCACCTTCGGCCAGGACACCCGGACCTGGACGGAGCTGGTGGAGCTGCTCGGCGTCCTGCGCGCCGACGGGCGGGCCGTGGTCATGGCCACCCACGACGAGCTCCTCCTGCGCCGTCTGACGGACGTGGAGGTGCGGGTGGCCGACGGGCGCGCGGCGCCCGTCGAGACGGCTGCCACGGCACGAGAGGGGGACGTGTGAGTTCCCAGGTCTCGCATCGCTCCATGGGAGGGGACACCCTCACCCTGGACGTGCCCGAGGGCGGCGGCGCGCGCTACTGGCTCACCAGCCTGAACCCGGCCGCCAAGCTCCTGGCCGCACTGGCGATCGGGATCGGACTGATCCCGGCGGTGGACGCCGTCACCGGCGGAGTCGTGCTGCTCGCGGTGCTGCTCACGGTGCCGTTCAGCGGAGTGGACCGGCGCACACTGCTGATCCTGGGCGGACCGTTCCTGCTCATGGGGCTCAGCAGCGGCGCGGTCAACTACCTGTACGGCGAGCACGGCCTGGAGGGAGCCGTGGGCGCTGCGGTGCGCCTGCTGGCCATCGCCCTGCCTGGCCTGCTCGCCGCGATCAGCAGCGACCCCACGGAGATGTCCGACGGCCTCGTGCAGCGCCTCCGGGTGCCGGAACGCCCCGCCATGGGTGTGCTCGCGGCGCTGCGGCTCATCCCGCTGCTCGCCGACCAGTGGCGGACCATCACACTGGCCCGCCGGGCACGGGGCCTGGAAGCCGGGCGCAACCCGCTGCGGGTCGTCTCGTTGTTCTTCGGGCGGCTCTTCGCGCTACTGGTGCGATCCATCCGGACCGGGACGCTGCTGGCCACCGCGATGGACGCGCGCGCCTTCGGCACGGGATCCCGCACGCACGCGCGGTACAGCCACTGGCGGGCGGCCGACACCCTCCTCCTGGTGGGCACCGCCCTGCTGCTGGTCGCCGCCTACACCCTGTCGGCCCGCCTGGGGACCCTGGTGCTGCTCTTCCGCTGAACCGGGTGGTTAGGTAAGCAGCGGACACTGACGTCGAAGCGAAGCAGGTGGAGAACGTGAGCGAGTTCGTGCGCGTCGAGGCCGACCCGGAGAACCCCGGAGTGGCCGTCATCCGGATCGACCGTCCCAAGGCGCTGAACGCGCTGAACGGCACGGTCACCCGGGAGATCGCGGAGGCGGCCGCCGCCGTGTCCGCCGACCCCTCCGTGCGCGCGGTGGTGCTCTACGGCGGTGAGCGGGCGTTCGTGGCCGGGGCCGACATCAAGGAGATGGCCGACCTCACCCACGCCCGCATGCTGGAGTACTCGCGGGCCCTCCAGAACGCCCTGACGGCGGTGGCCCGCATCCCCAAGCCCGTGGTCGCGGCGATCAGCGGCTACGCGCTGGGCGGCGGCTGTGAGCTGGCGCTGTGCGCCGACTTCCGGGTCGCGGGCACCAAGGCCAGGCTCGGCCAGCCCGAGATCCAGCTGGGCGTCATCCCGGGCGCGGGCGGCACCCAGCGCCTGCCGCGCCTGATCGGCCCGTCCCGGGCGAAGGACCTGGTGTTCAGCGGCCGCCACGTGCGAGCCGACGAGGCCAGGGAGATCGGTCTCGTGGACGAGGTCGTTCCCGACGAGGAGGTCTACTCGGCCGCCGTGGCCCTGGTTGCCAAATACGTGGACGGGCCCGCCGTGGCCCTGGCCGCCGCCAAGGAGTCGATCGACCGGGGACTGGAGACCGACCTGGACACCGGCCTGGAGATCGAGCGCCTGCACTTCTCCGGCCTGTTCTCCACCGAGGACCAGAAGGCCGGGATGAAGAGCTTCGTCGAGCAGGGGCCGGGCAAGGCCACCTTCGTCGGCCGCTGAACCCCCGGTCGTGACCGGGCCCCGGCCGCCGTGGCGGTCGCTGGGGCGTTCGCGTGGTCCGAGGCGGGTAGTGTCGGGACGTCCACCTCGGTGTCCCGCCTCGGACCTGTGCGAGGTTCTGTAGGACTCCGCCGCCGCTCCGACTCCTTGTTCGCGTCGAGTGGCGACACGGGACCCAGGGAAGACGTCCGGAACCGGCCAGCCGGGACGGGGGACGGGGAACCGCTCGCGTGGTTTTTCCGTCATACTCGTCAATGGTCGTCCGAGGACGGACGGTTCGCTCGGAGTCCCCGGTGGCGCGTGTGGCGCCCACACCCTCCGGCGGGACCGATGAGACCGCAGGCCCCTCGGAGGGGCCACACAAGCCAATGTTGACCCATCCCCCCGGCCGATAAGCTGGACGTGGTGGTATGTGGTCTTTTGAGGGGATGAGTTCTCGATGGCAATGTCGGCAGGTTTCCCCACGGGTGAAGAGCTGCCGGAGCGCATCGGCCACTACGTCATCCGCCGCCGCATCGGCGCTGGCGGAATGGGTGTGGTGTACCAGGCCGAGGATCCCCGGACCGACCAGTTCGTCGCGGTGAAGGTCCTCAAGCCCGAGGTCGCCGGTGACCACATCGCACGCGCCCGGCTCGCCCGCGAGGTCGAGACGATGCGCCGCGTGCAGAGCCCCAACGTGGCCGAGGTCATCGACGCGGACACGCAGGCCGAGCTGCCCTGGGTGGTCACCGAGTACATCCCCGGGCCCACCCTGGACGCCACCGTCACCGACCACGGCCCCTTGCGCGGCCGCGCTCTGACCCGTTTCATCACCGGCATGGCCCGGGCGATCAAGGACATCCACGCGGTGGACGTGATCCACCGTGACCTCAAGCCCGGCAACGTGATCATCTCCAACGGCGAGCCGATCGTCATCGACTTCGGCATCGCGCACGCCGTGGACGGCGCCAAGCTGACCCAGACCGGCACGTTCGTCGGTACGCCCAGCTACCTGTCACCCGAGGTCATCGAGGGTACGGACCTGGGGCCCGCCACCGACGTGCACGCCTGGGGCGGCACCGTCGCCTTCGCCTCGACCGGCCGCCCGCCCTACGGTGCCGGTTCGTTCGAGGTCATCTTCTTCCGCATCCTCAACGGCGAGATCGACATGGACGGGATGCACGAGGCGCTGCGCCCGCTCGTCAACCGCGCGGTCTCGCGCGACATGTCGGCCCGCCCCACCGCCGCCGAGCTGATGGTCGAGACGGGTCGCCTCAACCTCGACCTGCCCTGGACCGAGCCGGGCGGAGGCATGCCGCCCACCGGGCAGACCGGCAGCCACACCATGCACGCCCCCACCCCGACGCAGAACCCGGCCGCCTCGGGCGGCCACGGAGGCGGTTCGGGCTTCGGCGGTGCGGCCGCGGCCGGTGCCGCGGGAGCGGCGCTCGGCGGCGCCGCCGGATACCTCGCGGGCCGGGCCACCGACGGCTGGGGCCCCGCGCACACCCGGGGTGCGAACCCCGCCAACACCGCGGGCGCCTGGGCCAACCCCTCCGCGCCGCAGACCAGCCACGCGCGGTCCGGCGGGTGGAACGACGACGCCACGGACGACCTCAGCGGCGGTCGGCCCGCGAACACGGGTTCGGGCTGGAACACCGACGACGAGGCCACCAACGACCTCAACGCCGCGCGCTCCACGGGCTGGGGCTCGGACGCGGAGGCCACGGACGACCTCGGCGGCCGGCGTGCGGCCGCCACGGGCTGGGGCCAGCCGGACGAGGCCACCGACGACCTGTCCAACCTGCCCGGCACCGATCGGATCACCCCGGGGTCCTCGCACGACCTCGACGACCCGCAGGGCACGGAGCGCATGCAGCCCGGTCAGGGCGACATGCACGGCACCCAGCGCTTCGAGCCGGGCGAGCTGGCACGCAGGGACGACGCGCACGGCACCCAGCGCTTCGAGCCCGGAGAACTGGCGCGCAGGGACGACCCCGCCGGGACCATGATGATGGGCCAGGCGGAGATCGCCCGTCAGCAGGCCCAGCCGGACGCGGCTCCCCAGACCCAGTTCTTCAACTCCCCGCTGGACCCCAACGCCTTCCAGGACATCCTGACGCCGGTCGGCCAGCAGGGCCGGGCCAACAGCACCCAGGAGTTCGACGAGGAGGAGTTCGAGGAGCGCGGTGGCCTGCTCGGACGGTTCCGGCGCGGTCGCGGTGACAAGTTCGGCGACTACTTCCGGGGCGACGGCCACGGGGACGAGTACGACGAGCACGAGGACGACGAGTACTACGACGAGTACTGGCGGATGCACCCGCTGGTGCTCGTCCCGATCATGGTCTCGCTGGCAGGTGTGGCCCTGTGGTTCCCGTGGGTCGGCATCATCCTGGGCATCGTGGTGATCGCCGGTCTGGGCGCGTTGGACGTGGTCAAGTCCGAGCACGCGCGGCGACTCCAGACGCGCGGGCCGCGCAACTCCGACAGCATGGTGGTGGCGCTCAGCTTCCCGTGGGCGTTCGGCCGCATGGCGTTGCGCACGGTCGGGTTCGGCCTGATCTACCTGCTGGGCGGCATCCTCGTCGGGATGGTCTACGCGAGGATCATGGACGCACCGGGGGAGGGCGCCAACTACACCGGTGCCTTCGCGGTGTTCGTGATGATCCTGCTGAGCTACCTGATGCCCAGCGGGCGTGAGGCTCGTCACCAGGCGGTCTGGCTGGTGGAGCGGGCGAGGTTCAGCAACCTCTACGTGTACGTGGGAGTGGTGGTGGCCATCCTGCTGCTCACCATGCTGATCCTGTCCATCGGGCTGACCTCGGCGCCGATCTGGACCACGGGCCCGCTCAGCGGCCCCTCCGACTGGTTCGGCTAGACGAAGAGCCACCGAGGACGCTCCTTCTCCCGCCGGGAGGGGGAGCGTCCGTCGTTCGGCGGCGGTGTGCCCGCCAACGGCGTGGAACCGGTCACTAAGGTGGGTGTGGGGACTCCGCGTCCCGACCGGTCGGCACTGGTGAACGCCGTCAGGTGGGCCCGGCGACGGTTGCCGGACGGGTTCTGGTTAGGGTTTCCTAAGTCGAACGTGGGGGCGCGGGTTGGCCTTCAAGCTACTAGCGAGTAACATCACTGGTATGAGCACACGGGCGGGTCGGATGTAGACGTGTACACCGGACCCGCCGTCGGATGACCGAACGGCATTCGGCATTGTTGGCAGTAACGGGGCGCGCCAGCGCCCACCCGCCTGACGGCGGATATGGGAGTGCAGGGAGGTCGGCCACCGGCCATGAATATTGTCGTTTTGGTCAAGCAGGTCCCGGACACGGCGACCGAACGGAAGCTCAACGCCGATGACAGGACGCTGGACCGCGCAGCGTCCGACGGCGTCATCAACGAGCTCTGCGAGTACGCCATCGAAGAGGCGCTCCTCCTCAAGGAGAAGCACGGTGGCGAGGTCACCATCCTGACGATGGGCCCGGACCAGGCCACGGACTCGATCCGCAAGGCCCTGTCCATGGGTGCCGACAAGGCCGTCTTCGTCAACGACGACGCGCTGCACGGCTCCGACTCGATCCAGACCGCCTACGCGCTCGCGCAGGCTCTGGGCACCCTTGAGTTCGACCTGGTCGTCCTCGGCTCGGAGTCCACCGACGCCCGCACCGGTGTCGTCGGTGCCGCGCTCGCCGAGTACCTCGGCCTGCCCCAGCTCACGCTGGCCGGCAAGGTCGACATCGACGGCGGCGCCATCAGGATCCAGCGTCAGACCGACTACGGCTACGACGTCGTCGAGGCTCAGCTTCCGGCGGTCGTCTCCGTCGTGGAGAAGATCAACGAGCCGCGCTACCCGTCCTTCAAGCTGATCATGCAGGCGAAGAAGAAGCCGGTCGACAAGAAGTCCGCGGCCGACGCGGGCATCGACACCGGCAGGGTCGGTCTGGCCAACGCCACCACCGAGACCGTCGACTTCGCCGCCGCGCCGCCGCGCGCCGCGGGCACGATCGTCAAGGACGAGGGCGACGGCGGCACCAAGGCCGCCGACTTCCTCGCCGAGAAGAAGTTCGTGTAGGTCAGGCGAGAGACTCAGGAAGGTTCAAGGATTATGGCTGAGGTCCTCGTCCTCGTCGACCACGTCGACGGACAGGTCAAGAAGGTCACCACCGAGCTGCTGACCGCTGCGCGCCGCATCGGCGAGCCCGCCGCGGTGTGGGTCGGCGAAGGTGCGGAGTCGGGTCGGGCCGCGCTGGCCGAGTTCGGCGCCGAGAAGGTCTACGTGGCTCCGGCCGAGGTGAACGACTACGTCGTCGCGCCCAAGGCCGAGCTGCTCGCCAAGCTCGCGCAGGAGAAGGGCGCCGCCGCCATCCTCGTCTCGGCCACCGCCGAGAACAAGGAGATCGCCGGTCGTACCGCCGTGAAGCTGGGCTCCGGTGTGCTCACCGACGTCGTCGACGTCACCGCCGAGGTCGTCACTGAGCACAGCATCTTCGGTGGCGCCACCGTCACCCACGCCCGTGTCACCACGGGTGTCCCGGTCGTCGCGGTCCGCCCGAACTCCGTCGTGCCGGAGGCCGCCGCCGGCGCCGCCGCCGAGGAGGCCGTGACGGTCGAGATCTCCGACGCCGCGAAGACCGCCAAGGTCGTCGAGCGCGTCGTCCAGGAGAAGGGTGCGCGCCCCGAGCTCGCCGAGGCCGCCATCGTGGTCTCCGGTGGTCGCGGTGTGGGTTCGGACGACTTCAGCGTCGTCGAGAGCCTGGCCGACTCCCTCGGTGCCGCCGTCGGTGCCTCGCGCGCCGTCGTCGACTCCGGCTGGTACCCGAACCAGTTCCAGGTCGGCCAGACCGGTAAGACGGTCAGCCCGAACCTGTACGTCGCCCTGGGCATCTCCGGCGCGATCCAGCACCGGGCGGGTATGCAGACCTCGAAGAACATCGTCGCGGTCAACAAGGACCCCGAGGCGCCGATCTTCGAGCTCGCCGACTTCGGTGTCGTGGGTGACCTGCACAAGGTCGCCCCGCAGCTGACCGAGGAGATCAACAAGCGCAAGTAGTTACGAGCGCTTCGCTGATTCGAGCCGACGCCCGGCTGGAGGAGACTCCGGCCGGGCGTCGGCTTTCGTTGTGTGAGGGCGCTTCGGGTCAGTCGCCCCATGTCCAGCGGCTGCCCTCGGGCCAGAAACATGGCGAGGAGACGGTTATTGACAGGTCTCCCTGGACGCTGTACCTGGACGTGGAGTCCGAAGTCGTCTTCGGTGTCGCTGACGACGACGTTGAGATCGTTGGGGCGTTCGTCGGCGGTGACCTCGTAGCCGTTGTCCTGCCAGTGTTCGGCATGGGTGGCGTCGGCTCTTTTCGTGGGGTCGCTCAGGTGAGGGGGTGGAAGACGGTGCGCCCGTCGCCCTGGGAGACGCCGATGCCGTTGGCCGTGACGACCACCTCGCTGTGGTGGGCGTCGGGATAGAACCAGCTCTGTGTACCGTCCGGACCCACGACAAGCCCGTTGCCGCTCACAAGACCGCCCTCCGCCAACGACAGGCCCCTCGTGCAGCCGAACGTGGCATCCATCTCGCGTTCCCACGTCACCACGCCGTCTCGGGCGCGCACTCCCGCCGTCACGGTGGTGTCACCCTGCTTTTCGACGACCAGAACCTGTTCGTCGAGCGCTCTGTGAGAGAGGTGTGGAGGACAGGGCGCGAGGACACCTCCGACCATCGACTGCTCCGGGCGGAAGCCGGACTCCACACTCGGATCGTGTCCCTCGGGCGGTTCGGAGGTCCAGAGTTCGGTGCCTTCTGCGTCGTAGGCGATGGTGTGGGCGTCCTCCCTGTCCGGGCTGGAGGAGACCACGGTGATCTCGCCCGCGTGGACGACCTCCCCAGGGCGGGAGCCCAGCCCGGAGATCTCGGTGAGGAGTTCACCGCTGACGGCATCGTAGGAAGCCAGGTCCGTGGGGGACCAGACGGTCACCCGATCCTCGCTGAGGTGCGCTCGGATCTCAGCGTCGCCGAAGGCGTCGTTCTCGGTGTGCTGGTCGGCGGCTGAGTCCCAGCGGGCGCCATCCAGTGTGAGCGCTGCGATGAGGGAACCGTCCCCGGCGTCGAACAGGCCCCATTCGGATTCGGGCAGGCCCACCCGGGCCACGAACCGGTCGCTCCGCACGGGGTCGGTGAGGACCTGCCGCGGCCCCTGTCGGCACCAGGCGAGTCGGCCGGAGTCCGACGTGTAGGCGATCAGTTGTGAGGGCGCGTTTGTCCTGCCGCCCCGGAAGTACTCGATCATGACGGTGTCGCCCACCTGGTGCACGTGGTTGGCGATGCCCATCGTCTCCGAGTAGTTCGGGAGTCTGGCGTCGATGTGCCACAGAAGCAGCCCCTGATCGGCCGAGCGCACCACGACCCCTTCCTGGTCGATGAGGGTCACCGTGTGGTCGTGGCCCCCGATCACTCGCCCAGGGTCGTCGGTGCTCCAGTTCGCCGTGCTGGCCAGGTCGCTGACGGGCAGGTCGCCGGGGTTGGAGTCGGCGTCGGTCCAACGATCGGACTCGCCGCTGGTGGCACGCAGTTGTGCGCAGGCGAGCAGGTCGGGGACTCGGTCGTCCGGAAGGAGGTACGCGAGTGCGGGGACGAGCAGGGTCAGGGCGAAGGTGGCAGCCACGAACCCGGCGACCACGGACCGGTTCGAGCCCTCGTGTCTGATCCACTGCTCCCAGAGGTGGGTGCGCAGCAGCACGGCGATCAGGAAGGCGAACAGCACCACTATGTGGGGCACGGTGGGGAGGAGCGCCATTGCGCAGAGGGCGCCGAGGACGAGCATGCCCAGGTCCCAGGCCAGGATCGCCGATACTGGTACCCGGTGCCGTCCACGTGGCCGTTCGAAGGGGCCGAGGAGTGCGAGGGCCAGCCAGCACAGCGCAACGCTGACGACCATCGTGATCAGAGGTGGCACGAGGGGCCACAACGTCCATGGGACGGCCACCAGGATGGACGTCCGAACGGCCCACCACACAAGGACGGGCCAGCGTGGTGGTGGAGTCTGGGTTCTGCCGCCACCGTTCCCCGCGGAGGGACGGGGTGGAGGGGACCCGTGGGGACTCGGTGTCTCGGGAGGAATGGGGGATCACCTCGGGGGAGCGGTGCGCTGAGTGCGGCTGGACGTCTGATGTGACGCGCGGTGGGCGCAAAGCGTTCGCTGGGTCGTCATACCCCCTGCCGTGGCGGTGCGAAATCCCAGGTGGTTTGCGGTATATGAAAGGTTTGGTGTGGTTTTCGGAGGAAGTGTCCGGGTAGGTCCCGCGCACGACGACCTGAGGAGGCTCGCTCATGCGGACGACGGTGCGGGCGGGACGGCGCAAGGTGGAGGTCCGCCACTCCGACAAGTCGCTCTTCGGGCCCGACGGGGCGACCAAGGCGGACCTGGCCGACTACTACGCGCGGATCGCGCCGCTGATGCTGCCGCTCATCAAGGGGCGCCCCGTGGCGCTGGAGCGGTACGTCGACGGGATCGAGTCGCCGGGATTCCTCGTGCAGCACCCGGCCCACCCCCAGTGGGTCCGCACGCTCTGGACCGCCACCGGGCGGATGATGGAGTGCCACGAGGCGGCCACCCTCGTCTGGTGCGCGGACCAGGACGCCATCACCCTCCACTCGTGGTCCTCACGCACGCCCCGGCTGGGGGTGCCCGACCGGATGGTGATCGACCTCGACCCCGTGGAGGACGGGGAGGCTGCCTTCGACTCCTGCCGTGACGCCGCGTGGAACGTACGCGAGGTGCTGTCCGAACTCGGCCTGGCCTCCTACGTGATGACCACCGGTTCCCGGGGTCTGCACGTCCACTCGCCGCTGCGGCCCGAGGTGGAGGACATGGAGGTGCGCAGACTCGCCAAGGCGGTCGCCGACAGGGTGGCGGCGCGGGCGCCCGACGAGTGGACCACCCGGGTGCGCAAGGCCGCCCGGCACGGTCGGATGTTCGTGGACTACCTGCGCAACGGGACCGGGCAGCTCGCGGTGGTGCCCTACTCGGTCCGCCCCCGCCCGGGAGCTCCGGTGGCCACCCCGGTGACCTGGGAGGAGCTGGACCAGCTCAGCACGTCGAGGGACTTCACGATCGGCATGGAACGCGAGGAGTGCCCGTTCTCCGGCATGCGCAGGCACGCGAGGTCGCCGCGCCGGGCGCTCGCGCAGCTGGACCGGGACGAGGGGCGCGCGGTGCCCAGCCCCCGAACCGGCCGCAGCGGGGGATAGGCGGGCCCCATTCGGGTTCGCGGCAAGTGAGGTTGTCACTCTCGGTAAAGGATGTTGAGGGCGGGTTTCTGGCGGCTTTATAGGGTCTGAACTGCGATATGGCTTCTGTGGCGAGATGCGTCGAGCTGGTCAGGCATTCAGGACGTTCGCCTCTGATTCCGGAGCGTGATCATGGGCAGGAGTGCGCGTAAGTCCTGCCCGACCCCCCGCGAAAGGCCCTGACATGCGCCTTGCTGTCGACGAGTCCACCTTCCGCAAGTCCTCCTACAGCACCACCGCGAAGGAGTGCGTCGAGGTCGCCGACCTGCGTGCCCGTGCTGTCGTCCGTGACACGCGGAACCCGGGCCTCGGGATCCTGGCCTTCCCCCACGCGGAGTGGGCCGCCCTGCTCGGCGCGTTGGGAAGACCGGGCCTCAGCGTTTGCGCAGGACGATCAGGAGGTTCCAGGTGACGACCTCCCGCAGCAGCGGCACGTGGACGATCGGTTTGATCCACGTGGGCAGGTAGCGTGGCCGCAGGTCCACGACGTCCACGTCGGCGCGGCCCCGCACCCAGCTGATCATCTCCTTGGCGTGCGCCGCGTACATGGTGCGCCCGAAGTCGTTCTTGGGGCGTCGTCCGTTCCGGCGGGTGAACCGCTCGGCCGCGTACGAACCGCCCAGGTAGTGCCAGGGCGAGGTCTCGTGCCCGCCCCAGGGCGACAGCCAGAGCGTGTACGACAGGTACACCAGCCCGCCGGGCCGGGTCACCCGCACCATCTCGTCGGCCATCCGGGTCCGGTCCGGCACGTGCTCCAGGACGTTGGAGGAGAAGCACACGTCCACGGTGCCCGTGCGCAGGGGCAGATCGAGCGCGCTGCCCTGCACGGCGTTGGCGTCGGCGTCGCGTCCGTGCAGGGTCATCTCGTGCGCGTCCGAGTCCACGCAGAGGCAGCGGGCGCCCTCGGCGCGCAGCGCGTCGGCGAAGTAGCCCGGACCGCCGCCCACGTCGACGACCAGCCTGTCGTCCAGGGGCGTGTAGGAGCGGAGCTGGTCGACGGTGTCCCGGGCCAGCATCCCGTAGAAGAACGCCGGGTCGCTCTGCTCCTTGCGGAAGGCGGAGAACAGGCGGACGGAGCGGGCCAGGGTGGCGCGGAACGGGGTGGTCATGCCCCGACCTCGATGTAGTGGCGCAGGTGGCGCCAGTGGTCCCCGCCCCAGTACTCGTCGGATGCGGCGATCCGATGGGGCAGGAGTTCGCGGATCCGCTCGGTGCTCAGGGTGTGCATCCTCATGGGCGCCGGGTAGCGCAGCACCACCCGTTGGGCCAGGGCCACGAGTGGCCAGGGCACGTACCGGAACACCAGGCCCTTGAAGGTGCGCCGCTCGGACTCGGGCACGCCGACGACCAGGGCCCCGCCGGGCCGGACCACGCGGGCGAACTCCCGGAGGTAGCCCTCGGCCAGGTCCGTGGGCAGGTGCTGGAGGACGAGGTCGGTGTAGACGAGGTCGAAGGAGTCGTCCTCGAACCGGGAGAGGTCGGGCCGCTCGTTCAGCACGAACTCGATCCGTCCCCCGGAGCGGTCCAGGCGGCGTGCCTCGTCGAGCATGGGCGCGGAGATGTCCACGCCGACGACCTGTCGGAAGTGCGCAGCCAGGGCGTTGGAGAGCCGTCCGGCACCGCAGCCGAAGTCGAGGACGCGACCGCGTTCGGGCGCCAGCCCCAGTTCGTCGAGGCGGCTGACCGCCGGGTCGATCTCGGCGCGGCCGGAGGCGAGGAACTCGTCGTCGTCCCACCCGCCGCCGCGCTTGTCGGGATCGACGCAGACCGCCCACAGCGGCTCGGTGGAACCCAGCCGGGTCCAGTCTCGGCGGACCTGTTCGAGCCCCACCGGCATCACCTCCACGGCACTGGTGACCACCCAGGAACTGGAGCTTGTTCCTGTTCTGGGTTCGCGGTCCATCAGGACCTGCGACAACGGTCAGGGAAGAAAGTGGAACGTGTTGTATTCTGGCACCCATTTTCCGGGTTGGCCAACCTACGGCGGGGAGAGTACCCATGGCGCCTGATTCCCCCACGGAGCGCGGCGGGGCGGCCCCCAGCGTACGCAGGGCGGCGGAGCAGCCGCAGGAGGACCCCACCTACGGCGACGTGCTGGGCGAGAGCCTGGCGGGGTTGCGGGGCCTCCCGCGTGACCGGATCCTCCAGGTCGGGTCGCTGATCGTGCTGGCGGCGCTGGCCCTGAAGGTGTACGTCCTCAGCGAGTCGTACTTCGTGGAGGACGACTTCCTGTTCTTCGCCGCCGCGCACGCCCAGGACCTGTCGCCCGAGTACCTGCTGGATCTGCACAAGGGCCACTTCATGCCGGGGGCCCTGTTCCTGGTGTACGTGCAGACGGCCTTCGGGCCGTTTCACTGGGCGTCGGCGGCGGGCACCATGCTGGTCGTGCAGGCGGTGGCGGTCCTGGCCTTCCTCCGCCTGCTGTGGGAGCTCTTCGGCCGCAGGTGGGCGCTGCTCGTCCCGCTGACGGTGTACGCGCTGGCGCCGCTGACGGTCCCGGTGCTGGGCTGGTGGTCGGCGGCGCTCAACGCGGTGCCCTTCCAGCTGGCGATCGTGCTGGCCCTGCTGTGGACGGTCCGCTACCTGCGCACCGGCAACATCCTGTTCTCCTGGTGGGCCGTGGGCGCCGTGGCGTTCGGGATGTTGTTCTCGGTCAAGGCGCTCTTCCTGCCCTCGCTGGTGTTCGTGTTGGCGGTGGCCTTCCTGTACCCGGGAAACCTCGTGGAGGCGGTGCGCCAGGCCTTCCGGCGCCACCGCGGGCACTGGCTGGCGATGGCGGGGATCAGCGTCGGCTACCTCGTCCTGTACCTGGCCCGGCAGCGGGCCTCCACCAGTGGTGAGGGCGCCTCGGTGCCCGAGTCCGAGGTGGTGGCGCAGCTGGTGCGGCGGATGCTGGGGGAGGTGTTCCCGACCGGCGCCCTGGGCGGCCCCTTCGAGTGGGGTCCGGTCACCCCGGCGGGCGGGCTGGTGGACCCGCTCGGCCCGGTGCTGGTCGGCGCGTGGGCCGTCCTCGCGGTGATCGTGCTCGTGAGCCTGTGGGCGCGGCGCACCTCCTGGCGGGCCTGGGCGATCCTGGTGGGGTACCTGGTGTTCGTGGACGCCGTGCCCACGGCCGTCGCCCGCGGCGGCGTCTACGGCGAGGTGGGTTCCGATCCCCGCTACGTCGCGGACGCGGCACTGGTGTTCGCCCTGGTGCTGGCCCTGGCCTTCCTCGCCACCAAGGAGGAGCGCGCCCGTGAGTGGGTGGAACCCGGGCGGCGCCGCCCGATCCAGCTGCTGCGGCCCTCGCGGAGCGTGTGGTTGGCGGCCGTCGCGGTCACGCTGGTCTACGCGGGTTCGGCCTCGTACTCCACGTACACCTACGCCGGGACGCTGAGCGGGGACCGCCAGCGCGAGTACCTGGCCAACGTGCGGGCCTCCCTGGAGGACGTGCCCAGGGGAGCGGGCCTGTACAGCCGGGCCGTCCCCGACGACATCGTCCTGGAGTGGAACGGACCGCGCAGGCTCAGCTCCTACGTGCTGTCCCCGCTGGCGGACCGCGAGGTGGCCGGGCGGATGTACGCGCCGGAGGAGTCCGACAGCGCCCGCGTCTTCGACGACGAGGGGCACCTGGTGGAGGCCGCGCCGACCGCGCGCGCCAACGCGTTCCGCCCCTCGGAGGACGAGGAGTGCATGGCGAGCTGGGACGGCCTGATGTCCTGGAGCGTGTGGGAGGTCGGCGGCATCGAGCAGGTGGCCACCATCGGCTACACGTCGGAGGAGGACGCCGACCTGGTGGTGGTCGTGGGTGAGGAGGAGGTGGAGACCGAGCTGCCCGCCGCCCCCGACGGCGGGTTCTGGTACGTGCCGGTGAGCGAGCGGGACACCACGTTCACGCTGTTCACCGACGCCGGGCGGACCTGCGTCACCTGGGCCTCACTCGGTCAGCTGTTCCCGGCCAGCCAGGTGGCGGAGGAGGACGCGGAGGCCGAGGAGGGAGCCGAGGCGGTCGAGACCGAGGACGACCGGGACTGAGCCTCAGTTCCTCCCGGTGAAGAACCGTCGTGACCAGCGTCGGCTGGGTTCCTCCACCAGGTGGTAGGTGAGCTTGCCCATCAGCACGCTGCCGATCAGCACCGGGACGATGTCCAACCAGAACGACCCGGTGAAGATCTCCTGCCCCGTGAAGTCGCGCCACAGGTACAGCACGACGAACTGCCACAGGAACACCCCGTAGCTGATCGGCGCGAAGAACACCATGACGGGGTGGCGCATCAGGGCGTCGAGCCAGGCACCCCCGGTCCAGGTGGAGAGCGAGCGCAGACGTCGACGCGGCCCCTCGGGGGCGGGCGGGGCCAGGGCCACCGGGGCGACGACGAAGAAGGCGAAGCCGATGCTGGTGGTCGACTCGATCACGGACACCCACAGGTTGCCGGGCTCGAAGAACCGCCCCCCGGCTGCGGGCGTGGACTCCAGCACGTAGAACGCGGCGGCGACCGCCCAGCACAGTCCCGGCGACGTGCCGACGGTCCGGCAGAACCGGCGCACCGGGCCGTCGGGGCCGCTCTCCCGCCAGGCCCACTCCGAGAGGGTGGCCAGCGCCATCCCGACCGCGAACATCCCCATGCAGCGCGGCAGCCAGGAGTGCATCAGCTCGCGCGGCTCCGGGAAGTACTGCGGGACCAGGGCCAGGTACGACAGCACCGTGATGACGACCAGACCGCCGATGAGCCTGCGGCCGCGCGCGTCCACGGTCGTGCCGCCCCTGGCCCACAGGCCGAGGAAGACCGCGAAGAGCGGGAGCGTGAGGTAGAAGGCCACCTCGACCGACAGGCTCCACATCTGGCCGAGCCCCTCGGGCCCCGGCCCGGCCCAGTGGGGGCTGGTGTTGAAGGGGAAGGTCAGCGTGAGCACCTCGACCCAGTGCCGTACCGAGCCCAGGTGCTCTCCCGCGTACAGGGCGAGGGCCACCGCGGCCACCACCCAGTAGGCGGGGAAGACGCGCATGACGCGTCGCCACAGGTAGGCGCGGGTGTTCGGCCCCCGCGTGCCGTCCAGCGCGGCCCGGGCCCAGGGGCGGTAGAGGAGCACCCCGGACAGGGCGAAGAACAGCGGCACCGCCAGGGCCGAGGCGCTGAGGAGCGCCCCCACCGGCCCGGGGGCCAGGGCGTCCCCGGTCTCCGTGGACACGTGGACCACCAGGACCATGAGGCAGGCCAGCCCGCGAACCCCGTCGAGCGCGTGGTGCCGACCACTCACCTGCGGCAGCAGGAGCGCGGGGTCCGCGGTGGTGGTTCGGGCGTTGCCGGAGGTGGGGTCCTCGGGCGCGGAGGAAGTGGGCGCCATGGGGCCTTCCAGAACGGGAGGGAGCCGAAACGCGTTCTACTAGAACGTGTTATAAAAATTCAGACACGCCCAGGTGACGTCGTTCACTACTGGGCAGTACTCTACCCGGAACTGAACCTAGTTCCAGATCTGGACTCTCATCCGCCCAGGAGGGCACATGCGCCGTACCGTTGCGGTTGTTCTCATCGCGCTGGGGGTCTTCTGTCTCGCCCTGGCACCCATGATGCGCACGTGGATGTCCAGCTCCCTGATGAAGACTCCGCTGGACTACTACAACCCCACCGTCAACGTCGGAGAGGTCACCTACTTCAACATCGAGGACGTCGAGCTCGTCGAGGACGCCGACGTGGAGGCGCACTCGACCATCCGGGCCGACGTGGCCTCCAGCAGTGACGACGTGGTGGTGTGGGACCAGTTCACGTGGATCAAGGACGCCGACACCGACTTCGGTATCAGCTCCACGAACCGCCGCGCCGGGCACGACCGCGTCACCGGTGAACTCGTCGACTGCTGCGACGCCATGATCAACGACTCCTCCGTCAAGCAGACCGGGCAGGGATGGAAGTTCCCCTTCCTCACCGAGCAGCGTGACCACGACTTCTTCGAGACCACCGTCGAAGAGGTCGTCCCCATGGAGTTCGAGGGCGTCGAGGAGGTCGACGGCGTCGAGGCCTACAAGTTCGTCCAGACCGTCGAGCCCACCGTCATCGACGAACGCGAGATCCCGCGCTCGGTCGCCGGGCTCGAGGGCGACGGCGACGTGGTCGGCGACGAGACCTTCTCCATCGTCCGCACCTACTGGATCGAGCCGGTCAGCGGTTCCCCCATCGACATGAGCGAGGAGCACCACCGCGTCGTCGTCGTCGACGGCGAGGAGGTCCTCACCCTGCTCAGCGGCGAACTCCGGTTCGACGACGCCACCCGCGCCGCCGCGATCGACAACACCGCGCAGGCCCGTACCGTCCTGCCGCTGCTGCACACCACGCTGCCCATCGGCGCGCTGGTGCTCGGCGCCGGGTTCGTCGGCATCGCGGTCGTCCTGCTGGTCACCGGCCGACGCACCGAGAACCACGGCTGAGACCCCCGCCCACC